>JANXQE010000085.1 GCA_025356925.1 Limisphaerales bacterium
TGATCGGCAACGACACCGAAACTGGCCGATACCAGCTCGCCGTGCAAATCTCGGATAACGAAGGGCGTAGTTGGAAATGGAAACGGTATCTCGAACGGGACGAACCAGGCCACGACGCCGGCAGCTACCATTACCCGAGTATCATTCAGGCTAAAGATGGCACGCTGCACGCCAGCTACAGCTATCACCTTAACCGCCGGAACTTACCGAAAGACGTGGATGGCGATCCCGCTGCCAAGTCGATAAAACACGCGCATTTCAACGAGGCTTGGGTGATGGAAGGGGCGACTGCGACAGTTGGCCATTGAATAGCACCAGCGTGATCCAAACGCCTTCAGCTACGGCATCAACAGACGTGCCAGGCCTGGAACCCCATCACATTCAGGCACCGATCGAGCATCGCTCGCGGTTGCCTGGTTGCGGCCGATTGGAATTCTTCATCCTCCAAATTCGTCGCATTGGCTACACGGTTCTCGAATGACTAGCCGGTAGCCGATCGCTCGTTCGGTAACGAATAGGTCCGGCTCGGGAGGGGTCTCTAATTTTTTGCGCAGGGCTGGAATGTAAACCCGTAAACAGCTCACTTTATCGAGCATTTTCGACCCCCAAATGGCTCTCAGAATTTGGGCATGGGTTAGCAACGTCCCGGCGTGACGGACGAGAAGTTGGAGCAAGGAGTACTCGGTGGCGGACAGGTTCACCGCCCTGTCTCCAACCTTCACGACCCGTTTTTTCAAGTCCATGCTGAAGCTGCCGGAGTGAAATATGTCCGGCGCAGAGGGCGTACTAGAACGCTGTGCGGCGCGCAGCCGGGCGGCCAATTCTTCCAGGTTGAACGGCTTGGCGATGTAATCGTTCGCACCATGGTCCAGCGCACTGATCGCGGAGCCTGAAGTGGCCTGCCCAGCTAAGGCCAGAATAGGGATGCGGCTCCGTTCCCTGAAACGGCGGATCACTGCGAGCCCGTCCGCATCGGCCACATCCATGTCGAGCAGAACTGCACCGACCCGACTGCGAATTGCCATTTCAATGCCTTCGCTCCCGCTGCTCGCTTCCAGAACATCGAACCCTTGCTGCTCCAATCCATACCGGACAAGGCCGCGAATTTCAGCATCGTGCTCGATCAACAGAATCCTGCTACGAGATTTACGGCCGCTCACAAGACCACTTGGCGACTTTCGCGCTGGCGGCGCAACGTCTGACGGCGGATTCGCGCTTCCCCACCCGTCGTCAGGCTTGGGGTACCCGAGTGGAAAGTCGCGCCATTGCGTCAAATCTATACCACGGTGACCATATCGAGGAAGCTTCATAAGTGATTTGGACTAGACATCGTAGTAAAGAAAGAACTCATAGGGGTGCGGGCGGAGTCGCAGAGCATCGTGTTCCTTTCGCTTCGTGGCGACCCACACCTCGGCTTGGAAGCAAGATTCCAACTGTTCGATGATCCGTTGGACCATCTGGTCCAGCTCCACGGATTCACTCAAATCTCGGGTCAGCAAGTAAAGGGCGGTGGCGCGGATTTCCCGCTGGCGCTCGGCCTCTTCCTGCGCTCGAATACGCGTCGTCAGGTGGCCCAACACCAAGGCCACCACAAAATACATCCCGAGCAACATTGTATCTTCAAAATTTGTGATTCGAAAGGCATAGATCGGGGGCAGAAAGAAATAATCCCATAACAAGGCACTCATCGCAGCGGCCACGAGCGTTGGCCCTCGTCCGACAAATAACGCCAACAAGACTACTGTCAGCAAAAAAATGAGCGCCGCGGCATGAGTACCAACCACCGGCCTGAACAGGTAGGCCGCCACAGCAACCGCGCCGATGATCGCCAGAGCCTTCACGTACTCCCGCCAAACTGAGCCTTTCCTTTCGTGGACGGGCTGGGAGTGGTTGATGGCAATAACGTCTGTCGTGGGAACCAAGTGGATGCCGATTGAGCCACTTTCGCGCAGCAGTCTTGTCACCATCGAATTGCGCGCCAACAGGCCTCGTTTCACCCGCTCCACCGGCTTATGCAAGATGATCTGGGTTATGTGCCGTTGGGTCGCCATTCGAAGCACCACAACGACCGGATCCTCATGTGCGGTCGCCACCACATCCGCTCCCAATTCTCGGGCAACGGAAAGTGATTTGGTTATCCGGGATTGTTCTTCGTCGCCCAACGGACGTGCTGGCTCAAGGTAAAGGACGACCCAAGTCGAGTGAAAGGTATCCGCAAGCGATCTAGCCCATCGCAACACCGGTTCCGGATCGCGCCCTGGTCCCACTACGGCGAGCAACCGCTCCCCGGTTAAAACTGGCGTCGAGGTGTGCGCTACTGCCATGGCATCAATTGTACCATTTCCGACGTGCTCGGCACGCGACGACGCCTTGCCGCTTGGCTCGGGGCTTCTCAAACATCGGCACTTTCCCAAAAAAGATGTTCAATTTCGCGTGATGCGCGAGAGTCGTGACTTCTTGCCTCACGACGGCATGCTCCGCGACACCGGGATGGAGTTCTTTGCTCAAGCTTCCAGTCTAACTGGATGAACGACAAATACACCAAATTTTCACGCGCTCCCGAAGCCCAGGGTAGGTGGTAACGACTCATCCTAAAGCCATCACCTGTTCGCCAATCCCAATTACAGCAGCACACCGATGCCCTCCAACTGCGACCGCTCAGAGCCAGGCAAGCTCCCTCGCGCCCCAGATTTGGCAATACTAGCACGATTCCTGCTAAGTAGTCGGCGTGAACCGTTTCCCCGGCAAAACCGGACCTTCAGCGGCCAAACGACAAGCCAGACGGTCCAAATTCATGCGCGGAACCACGCTTTGCGATTTCCAAGGAACCTGCGAGCCGCCCAAAAACAGGACACCGTTGGCCACATGGGAATGACCTCTTCAAGCTTCCGGGGTTTTCTCCTGCCAGGGCTTTGTTTGTTTGGGCCTTTGGGGTTTACCGCTCAACCGCCAGACCCGGGCCAGCCCGCCGCGTTCACCAACCTAAGCAAGCTCAAGGTGGGATCGGCCGAGGACGCCGCCAAAGGTCTCCCGGTTAAACTGAGCGACACGGTAACCCCCAGCGCCCCGAACACCAACTTGGCGAGGCTCACCCAGGTCATGCGGGTCCGAAAGCTCCCCCCGCAGGAAGCATCGCGGGGTTATCCTGTCAGTATCGATGGTGTGGTGACTTTTTTTGATCCCGCGAGTTACTTGTACTTTGTTCAGGATGAATCGGCTGGAATTTACTTTGATCCAAGCAGGATCGACAACGCTCCGATTCTGCGCGCCGGTCAAAAAATTGAGATCAATGGTTTTAGCGCCCCCGGATCCTATGCCCCGATCATCGTGGCTCAAGCCATTCGCGTTCTGAAAGACGACGACCTGCCGACGCCCGAGAGCGTCACGTTCCGCAAGCTGATGACGGGAAATTTCGATAGCCAGTGGGTGCTGCTTAAGGGCGTAGTTCGCAATCAGTGGGTGGAAACCAATGTAACGAGGGTCGCTGTCTTCTGCGGAGACGGAGTAATCAACGTCGCCATTCGCGTCGCGCCGCAGAAAACGGATCCGGCAGATCTG
>JANXQE010000124.1 GCA_025356925.1 Limisphaerales bacterium
TCCTGATTGTCTTCGCGGTGCTGCTCACGCGCGGCAGCGCGACGCCGGGCGAACCGCTCTATTCCTCTAACTGGCTTGTGGGTGTGGCCGTCGGCGCTGTGGTCTTTGCGGTTATCGGAGGAATGATTTTGTCGAGTAAAGCCCTGCCACGGCAGGAGGCTCCCGCACCGGCTGAAAGCGTGCGCCAACTTGGCGATCAGCTCATGACGAAATACATTCTGCCGCTCGAGGTCCTGGGCTTGTTACTGACCGCAGCATTAATTGGCGCGGTGCTCATTGCCCTGCAAGAAGGACGAGCCAGGAAGCAAGGAGACGTTCAATGACACCGCTGAACGGATATTTGCTGATCTCAGCGCTGCTCTTCGCGATCGGTTTGGCTGGGGCGGTGACCCGGCGCAATGCCATCGTTGTCCTGATTGGGATCGAGTTAATGCTGAACGCCGCCAACTTGAACTTCATCGCGTTTTGGCGATTCGGTCCCCAACCGGAAGCCCAGACCGGCGTCATCTTCGTTCTCTTTTCGATCGGCATCGCGGCCGCGGAGGCCGCGGTTGGACTGGCATTGATTATTTCCATCTATCGTCACTATAAAACGACCGATCTGGATCGAATCGATTCGATGAAGGGATGATGATGGATTGGACAGCAAGAAACCTCTGGCTGATTCCGGTGCTGCCGTTGCTGGCGGCGGGGCTGAGTGCCCTGGCCCGGCGCAGGCACCGCCGATTCTCGGCCGGGCTGGCGATTGGGTCCATGGCCGTTGCCTTGCTGCTCGCTTGCGCCGCGTTTGCGACGGCCGTGCGCCATTCAGGCACGGAGTTGTCGCGCCAGGTGGTCAACTTCCGCTGGTTTGAGTTGGGTGATGGTTGGGTGAGGTTGGGGTGGGTGCTGGACCCGCTGACGGCGATGATGCTCGTGATGGTGTGTTTGGTCGGGTTGCTGATCTTTATCTACAGCGTTGGTTACATGGCACACGACGAAAATTTCGGCCGTTTCTTTTGTTTTCTTTCGTTGTTCGCGTCGGCGATGCTGGGGCTGGTCATTGCCAATAGCCTGCTGCTCTTTTTCATCTGTTGGGAGGTGGTCGGTTTGACGTCGTATCTGCTGATTGGTTTTTGGTATCATAAACCGAGCGCCGCGGCGGCTGCCAAGAAAGCGTTCATCACAACCCGGATTGGCGACCTGGCATTTTTGATCGGCATCGTGTGGCTCTACGGCCAGGCGGGAACGCTGCTCTTCTATGATGCCGGGCAAGGCTGCCTGGATAAGCCCGCGCTGGCGGGGTTGGCAACCCAAATCACCAGCTTGGGGGTGGTGGTGCCGACCGCGATTGCGCTGCTGATTTTCTGCGGCGCGGTGGGCAAATCAGGCCAGTTACCGCTGCACGTTTGGCTGCCGGATGCCATGGAGGGGCCGACGCCAGTCAGCGCGTTGATTCATGCGGCGACGATGGTGGCGGCAGGGGTGTTCCTGGTGGCGCGCGTTTATCCGTTGATGGCCTTGACGCCGGCCGGAAGCCATTCGGGAGCAGCGGCTTTGGTGGTGATCGCCTGGGTGGGAGCGTTGACGGCGGTCTTCGCCGCGAGCATTGCGGTGGCGCAGACGGACATCAAACGCATTCTGGCTTATTCCACGGTGTCCCAGTTGGGCTTCATGATGCTGGGCCTGGGCGTGGGTGGTGTGGCGGTCGGGATGTTCCACTTAATCACCCATGCGTTCTTCAAGGCGTTGCTATTCATGGGGGCAGGTTCGGTGATCCACGGTTGCCACGAGGAGCAGGACGTGCGCCGCATGGGGGGCTTGAGGAAATTCATGCCCGTGACGTTTGCCACCTATGCGATTGGGATGATGGCACTCAGTGGGGTGCCGATTTTTTTCTCCGGGTTTTGGAGCAAAGACGAGATCTTGCACGCGGCGCATGCGTGGTCGATGTCGCGCTGGCCGTTTTATCTCGGGGTCCTCGGTGCGTTGATGACAGCGTTCTACATGACTCGGCAGATGTGTTTTGTGTTCTTCGGCAAATGCCGTCTGGCATTGAGGCAGACGCCGGCTTCGGAGCAGGGGTCGGTGGCTCTTCCCGGGATACCGGCGCCTGAGCATCCGCAGGTCGAACACCCGGCAGAACCGCACGAGAGCCCAGCTTTGATGACCATGCCTTTGGCGGTGCTGGCCTTTTTCACAGTGACCCTGGGTTTCCTGGGAACGCCTGCCTGGCCTTGGGTGCAGAGCTTTCTTGAAGGTGAACACACCGCGCTGAACGTGGCGGGGCTATGGCGGCCCGGGGTATTGTTAGTGATGCTGATCTCAACGGTGGTCGCGTTCACCGGCATCGGGCTGGGTTACTGGCTTTATGGACGCGATCCGCTGGACTTGCAGCAGACGGATGTGCTCGAGCGGCGGTGGCCCAATTTGTTCACGTTGCTGCGGAGGAAATATTATGTCGACGAGATTTACGAGTGGACCTTCGTTGGCCTCAATGCCTGGTGGGCGACGGCGTGCGATTGGCTGGATCGGTGGGTGTGGGAAGGAGCGGTGGAACTGATTGCCGCGCTCGTGGTCGGGATCGGCTGGGTGGACCGCGTGTTGGATGAACAGGTGGTCAACCGGTGGTTCGACGAGACTTGCCGCAGCCTATCCACAAGCGGGGGGTTGCTTTCGCGCTTTCAGGATGGCCGGGTGCAAAAGTACCTGCGGGTGTTGGGTTTAGCCCTGGTGGTGCTGGTGCTTTTGCTGATCTGGGGGTGTCGCGCCTCATGAACGCGGTGCCCTGGATTACCATTCTGACTTCGATCCCCCTGGCGGGTGGACTGATCGTCATCAACTTGCCAGCGGAGCAGAAGAAGCTGGCCAGGTTCGCCAGCCTGGGGGTGAGCTTCCTCGCCCTGATCGTGGCTTTGGTCATTTGGCTCGCGTTCCAAAAGTCCTCCGTCGACCTGCAGTTTCAAGAGCTCCACAATTGGATCCCGACCCTGGCGGTGCAATATCACGTCGGCCTGGATGGGCTTGGCCTATTGATGGTCCTGCTCTCGGCCATCGTGGTGCCGATGGCGATGCTGGCGTCCTGGAAGATTGACGACCGGGTGCCGATCTACTTTGGGCTGGTGCTGCTTCTGCAAGCGGGATTGTTCGGCACCTTTACGGCTTTGAATTTCGTTCATTGGTTTATGTTCTGGGAGCTGAGTTTAATTCCCGCGTTCTTTCTTATCAAACTTTGGGGCGGACCGTTGCGTTCGGCGGCGGCAACGCAGTTTTTCGTTTATACCATGGTGGGCAGCGTGGCGCTGTTGCTGGCCTTTTTGGCGATTTTCCTGGCGACTAATAAATTCGATTTTACCGAATTGGCCGAGCTGGGCCGAAAGGGGACACTGGTTCCCGCGCTGTCGGAAAAGCTGGGCTGGCGCGAGTTGACCACCCGGCGGTTGGCCCTGGTGATCTTTGGGGGAGTATTTCTCGGGCTGGCGGTCAAGGTTCCGTTGGTTCCATTCCACACGTGGCTGCCCACGGCGTACTCGGAGGCGCCGACGGGCACGACGATGTTGATGGCGGGCTTGATGTCGAAAATGGGAGTCTATGGTTTTCTCCGGATCCTGGTGCCCATTTTTCCGGAAGAGATGCGTTGGGTCCTGACGCCGTTGCTGTGGTTAACAGTCGTTTCGATCATTTTTTCGGCCGGTGCTGCGTTCGCCCAGCGTGATCTGAAACGGATGCTGGCGTATTCGTCCATCAACCACCTGGGATATTGTTTGCTGGGTGTTTTCGCAGCGATGAGCTCGGGAGCCGCCCTGGCGACACCGGCCCTGGAAAAGGCTGCCGCTTTGAACGGAGCCCTGCTGCAGATGTTTAACCACGGCCTGACGGCAGCCGCGTTGTTTTGGTTTGTCGGACTGTTGGAAGAGCGGGGCAGGGGATTACGCGGGCTGGACGACTTCGGCGGGCTGCGCAAGGTGGCTCCGGTTTTTTGCGGCCTGATGGGTATCGCGCTGTTTTCCTCGCTTGGTTTGCCGGGCCTGAACGGGTTTGTCGGAGAGCTACTGATCTTCAAGGGCGCATTCCCGTTAGCCCCGTGGCCCACGGCCCTGTCGGTCATCGGACTGCTGGTGACCGCGATTTTCATTCTGACGATCTTGCAGCGAGTGTTCAACGGACCGCTTAATGAAAAATGGTCGAACCTGCCGGACTTGAACTTGCAGGAACGAGTGTTACTGGCGCCGGCGATTGCGTTGATGTTCGTGCTCGGAATTTATCCACAGGTTTTGTTGGGAACGATCAACAGCACCGTGGTGCAGTTGGCGCAGCACTTGAAGTTTTAATCATGCTGGCCTGGACAATATATTTCTCGTTTATTGGCGCCGGACTCTTGCTCCTGCTGCCGAAGGGCAATGCCCAACTGGCACGGGCGGTCGCTTTGTTCACAGCGATCGCGGGGTTCGGTTGCGCATTCGCGGGAGCGACCCAAGTCCAGCCGGGAACGATCCTGACGATCACGAAGCTGCCCTGGATCCCATCGCTGGGGATCGAGTATCATCTCGCAGCGGACGGGATTAGCGTCACTTTGGTTTTACTCACCGGTTTGGCGGCGATCGCCGGAATTCTGTTTTCCTGGAACCTCGAGGAACGCGCCCGGGAATTCTTCACGTTTTATCTCGCATTAATCGGCGGCGTGTATGGTGTCTTCCTGAGCTTTGATGTTTTCTTGCTCTTCGTTTTCTACGAGATCGCGATCATCCCCAAATACTTTATTATCGCGATTTGGGGTTCCACACGGCGTGAGTACGGGGCGATGAAACTCGCGCTTTATTCGTTTGCCGGCAGTGGAATGGTCCTGATCGGCTTAATCGCTGCCTTTGTACTGGCGGGAGGGAAGAGCATGAGCCTGCTCGAGTTGGCGAAGTTTCCGTTCCCACACGCGTTTCAGATTTGGGCTTTTCCTCTGGTGTTTGTCGGGTTCGGAGTTTTGGCGGGATTGTGGCCGTTGCACACGTGGGCGCCGACGGGTCACGTGGCCGCGCCAACCGCCGCTTCGATGCTGCTGGCCGGCGTGGTGATGAAGCTGGGCGCTTACGGTTGTCTGCGCGTGGCGATGACGTTGTTCCCGGAAGGACTCGAAGCGTGGAAGGGATGGGTCGCCGTGCTGGCGGTCATCGGCATTGTGTATGGCGCGATGGTGGCGTTGGTGCAAAAGGATTTCAAATTTGTCATCGGCTATTCGAGCGTGAGCCACATGGGCTTCGTGCTGCTCGGTTTGGTGACGCTGAACACCATCGGCCTGAGTGGCGCGGTGTTGCAGATGTTCTCGCACGGCATCATTGCGGGGCTGCTCTTCGCTGTCGTGGGCCGGATGGTTTATGAGCGGACGCACACGCGGGAGTTGTCCGTGCTGGAGGGAATGAATCTGGTGAAAGCGATGCCGTTTGCTGCGGTGACGTTTGTCATTGCCGGCGCTGCTTCAATGGGGTTGCCAGGGTTCAGTGGGTTCATTGCCGAGTTGCAAGTGATCATCGGGGCGTGGAAAGCGTTCCCGACGTTGGCTGTGATTACAGGTATCGGGATTGTAATCGGCGTGGCCTACACGCTGCGGGCGATGCAGAAGGCGTTCTTTGGTGAGGCGGAACAACCCCTCACCCCAACCCTCTCCCCATCCGATGGGGAGAGGGAGACAGCTTCGCCTGACGAACACCATTATGCGATGGATGCGATTTCAGTTCCGGAGCGCATTGGCGCGGTCATGCTGATTGGCGTGAGCTTGCTCATCGGACTTTATCCGCGGCTGCTGTTGGATGTGATCTTGCCCAGCTTCAACTCGCCGCTCTTCGACTGGCTGCGGAAAGGAGGTGGGCAATGAGCTATCTCGAACTCCTCAAGCTCGCCGTTCCGGAAACCATCGTGGTGCTAACCGCGCTGGCGGTGTTGGCGATTGACCTGACTTCGATGCGCGGGTTGGAAGTGCGGGTGCGGTTCACGGTCGGCGGCATGGTGG
>JANXQE010000133.1 GCA_025356925.1 Limisphaerales bacterium
CGCCAGGTTTTGGAGTGCG
The DNA here is from genome assembly GCA_025356925.1 of Limisphaerales bacterium. Lineage (GTDB taxonomy): Bacteria > Verrucomicrobiota > Verrucomicrobiia > Limisphaerales > UBA8199 > JANXQE01. Next base: position 20 of record JANXQE010000133.1, read on the forward strand.
CTCGCCGCTGCGGCGCTTTTCGGGAAGGTTCCACCGAGTCAACAGGCTGGAGGTCTCCGGTGATTGAGTTACCTCCGAACCAAAGCGGCGCGGAACCGCCGCACTCCACAGGGCTTCGCGACGATCGAGCCGGAAATCCGAAACCAGGCCAGGTAGTTGGGAATCATGAAAGAGAACGCGGAAGCGCTAAATTTCCTCGAAGCCTGGCGAACATGTTGGGAAATGACAGGCATGGACCGTTTACAACTTTTTAGCGGTTTTGGGCATCCTTTTAATTTCCCACCATTCGTATCCCGTTTCATCTTTGGCGGTGCGGATGAGTGAACAGTAAACTGTCAGGATTCGCATGACTGCTTGCTCATCCGAGGACAACTCCGGTCCAAGCGGACCCGGGGCCATCTGCATGAAGCCGAGACCGATTGTGGTGATCATTGACGACGATAAGGGCACGAGGCGCCTGCTGCGCCAAGTGCTGGAGCCGGGGGCCTGCCGGGTTTATGAGGCGGAGAACGCTCAGCGAGGATTGGAAGAAGCGGTCCGGCGGCGGCCAGATGTGGTTATTCTCGATCTGGATCTGCCGGATGTGGACGGCTTAATAATGCTGGGGCGATTGCGCGAATGGTGCCGGGCGCCGCTGTTGGTTCTCTCCGCGCGGGATAGGGAGGCGGACAAGGTCGCCGCGCTTGATGCCGGTGCGAACGATTTTATGACGAAACCGTTCGGCAGTGCCGAACTGCTGGCCCGGCTTCGGGTCCTTCAACGTTCCGTACCCTGGATATCCGATGGTCCCCTTCTGGTGGAAGGCGAGGTCTCGATGAACCTGGCCACCCATGAAGTGCGCCTGAAAGGACGACGGATTAACTTCACGCCGACTGAGGAGGCTCTTTTCTTCATCCTGGTCCGGTATGCGGGCAAAGTGGTTACTTGCAAACATCTGACTCGCTGCCTTTGGGGGCTCGAAGGAGAAAACAAATCGCACGATCTGCGCGTTTACATCGGCCATCTCCGCAAAAAGCTGGAGAACCAAACGCATGGGGTTCGGGTCAATACCGAGGGTTCAACCGGCTACCGCCTGCAGTTAGTCAACGACGATGAAAGCGAGGCTCGCCCGGAATTCGCCCGGGTCACGACCGCGTGAACGTCGTTGCCTGGCTAATTTTCGTCGCCGCAGCACTGCTGGAGCTTGGAGGCGATGCCGCCATCCGCCGCGGGCTCCGGGGCCGCAGTGGCGTTTGGATTCTACTTGGCTGCGCCACTTTGGCTTCTTATGGATTGGTCGTAAATTCAGTCAAATGGGATTTTTCCAGGCTGATAGGAGTTTACGTTGGGGTTTTTGCCGTGCTGAGCGTTTTGTTTGGGCGATTTGTTCTACTTGAGGAAGTTCCTGCCACCACCTGGGGCGGGCTGGCTTTGATCGTCCTTGGCGGCCTTGTGATCCAAATCGGAAGACACTAAGTCGCACACTCCAATAGCCGGCTCCAACTCCCCGGGGGACGCTCATTTTCAACGCCGTTTTAACTACCCTCAGCCGTTCGCTGGTCTTACTGTTCTAGACGAAAATCGAACTGTCTCAATGAAGGCTCAACGTAAAACAGCCAAGCCATTCCGCACTTCACCAAGCTTCGAATTCATGTATCAGCGGCCGAAGAATTCCCTGAGGGTCGAGTGCGATTGTCTCGGCCGAGTGACCATTCGTGCGGCCCACGCCAACTTCTCACCTCGTGACAAGCGCTTTTTTGTCCATTACCTGGCCGCTGAGGGATTTATTTCCGAGCGTTTCCGCAGCTATCGCATCGAGCACGATGAGCTGGGGCCCGGCCTCGAGTGGCTCGTTGAGAAGCGCTCCTGCACACTGGGTTCGGCTGGTTCAGGATCAAATGGACAGCCCAGAGCGTTCATGATTCGACTATTGGTTTACAGCTCGTTGCTGTGGGCACTCGAAATGATTCTTCTTTTTTTGAAGTGTTGACGCCCTTGAGCCCTGATTTCTCGACCCTGCGTCCCGGACAGCCTCAAACCCACAGCAGCGACACACCGGCATTAGCGGTTCCAACCACTCATGACCATTGCCGCGCTTAGTGGCGGCACCCACGTCGCCTGACTGGTCATTGTGTCCTTTCTTAGAGCGAGCTTTGACTCCCATTTAACGATGCCAGAGAGTGTCCTATCGTTTATAAATTTTTAACGGAGCCAGTACCGATTTTTATTACCCGAACTGAAAGGACTCGCGGATATTTCATCCATGAATAAAAGTAAACTCTCCTTCGAGACGACGGTGACTGAAGCGGAATCGCGGAAGGAATTGTCCGCGCGAAAACAAAATCAAATTTTGGTGCCGATCGACTTTTCCGAAACCTCAGTGCGGGCTTTGCGGCATGCGCGGGAACTGGCCCAGGGGGAGAAGGCCCACCTTCTCCTGCTTGGGGCCACCAACGTCAATTGAGGTCTCGTGGATTGATCACGAGCCTCTCTCTCAAGGGAATTATGACTGACTTTATTTACATTTTGGCGATGGTGCTGTTCTTCACAATCAGCGGCCTGTACGTCCGCTTCTGCGAAAAACTCTGATCAGGAAGCTTATGGAAAATCTCATCGTTGGCATCGTTGCCCTGTTTCTATTCGCCTACCTCTTCGTGGCCATGATTTGCCCGGAGAAATTTTAAAAGGACACTCTTATGCGTTCGATCGATTGGCTGCAACTCGCCCTCTACGTTGGGGCAGTCGCCTTAATTACTAAACCAATGGGCCTCTACCTGGTCCGCGTCCTGGATGCAAACGGCAAGACCTGGCTGGACCCCATCTTCAAACCATTGGAGCGACTCACCTATGGGCTGATGGGCGTCACATCCGACAAAGAGCAGGATTGGAAACAATACACGTTTGCCATGCTGCTCTTCAGCCTGGTGAGTTGCTTGTTCACTTACGGGATCCTGCGGTTGCAACATTTGCTGCCGCTGAATCCGCAAGCCTTCGGCGCGGTAAGCCCGGACCTGGCGTTCAACACCGCCACGAGCTTTACCACCAACACCAACTGGCAAAGCTACACTGGCGAAGCGACCATGTCCTATCTTTCGCAGATGGTCGCGCTGGTGATTCACAACTTTGCCTCGGCGGCGGTTGGCATTGCGATTGGGGCGGCTTTGGTCCGAGGCATTGCCCGCCACTCGAGCCAAACCCTGGGTAACTTCTGGGTGGATCTGGTCCGGACAACTTACTACCTGCTGTTACCCATCTCGGTGGTGTTTGCCGTGTTTCTCGTGTCGCAAGGCATGATTCAAAACTTCAAGCCCTACACCAAAGCTAAGCTGACCGAACCTTTCACCATCCAGGTTGCCAAAACGGATGAAAAAGGCCAACCGGTCACCACCAATGTCGTGCTAATGGTCCAGGCGCCCAGGTTGGACGACAAGGGTCAACCCGTAATGACCAATGGCGCGGCCATGATGGTGGATGTGCCAAAGCTCGACGATAAGGGCCAACCCGCGATGACGAACATGCCCGTCATGGTAGATCAAAAAGTCGAAGAACAGGCAATCGCGCAGGGCCCGGTGGCATCCCAGGTCGCGATTAAAATGCTGGGCACGAATGGCGGCGGTTTTATGAACGCGAACGCCGCGCATCCATTTGAGAACCCCACCCCGCTCTCGAACTTCATCCAAATGCTGTCCATTTTCGCCATCGGCAGCGGGCTGACCTACTACCTGGGACGGATGGTCAAGAACCAGGCGCATGGATGGTCCGTGTGGGCCGCCATGATGGCTTTGTTCCTGGCCGGGGTCTTATTGTGCTGGCACTCGGAAGCAGTCGGCAATCCGATCCATCAACGACTCGGAGTCGCGGCGGCGGGTGGAAACATGGAAGGCAAGGAAGTCCGCTTCGGCATTTTCAACTCGGCCCTCTTTGCGACCGTCACGACGGATGCTTCCTGCGGCGCGGTCAACTCGATGCACGATTCTTTCACTGCCCTGGGCGGATTCGTTCCCCTTTTCAACATCCAACTTGGCGAAATCATCATCGGCGGCGTGGGCGCGGGCCTGTACGGCATGCTCGTGTTCGTTGTGCTGGCGGTGTTCATCGCCGGCCTCATGGTGGGAAGAACACCGGAATACCTGGGCAAGAAAATCCAATCCTACGACGTGAAAATGGCGATGCTGGCGCTGCTAGTCCTCGCGGTTTCGATCCTTGGCTTCGCCGCCTGGGCTTCGGTGAGCCAATGGGGTTTGGCAGGTTTGAATAACAACGGTCCGCACGGACTGAGTGAGATCCTCTACGCCTTTAGTTCTGCCAATGGCAACAACGGCAGCGCGTTTGCCGGGCTGAGCGCCAATACACCCTGGTACAACACGACGATTGGTCTGGCCATGTTGATCGGCCGCTTTTTGATGATTATTCCGATCATGGCCATGGCCGGTTCCCTGGGGCGGAAGAAGATTTCTCCGCCCAGCGCCGGTACCTTCCCGGTAGCCGGTTTTACGTTTGTCGTCTTGCTCCTGGGCACTGTGCTGCTCGTGGGGGCGCTGAACTTTTTACCCGGCTTGACCCTGGGGCCGATCGTCGAGCATTTCGTCACCGGTCAGGGAAAACTCTACTAGACAATTCTTTCGTATGACACACAAAGCTCCCTCTCTGTTCGATTGGAATATCGTTGGCCCGGCCATCGGGGACTCGTTCCGCAAGCTCGATCCCCGGCTGATGGTCAAGAACCCCGTAATGTTCGTCACTATGGTGGGTGCGGTGTTGACCACCGTGGGCATCCTTACCTGCGCTCCGAGCGAGCGTGGCTTCATCGCGCAAT
>JANXQE010000183.1 GCA_025356925.1 Limisphaerales bacterium
GGCCAGGTCCGCCGAACTGGCCTGCGAAATCGACATGCTGCGCTCGCTCAAAAAAACCGACATCCGCACGCCGGATGGCGACACGGGCTTTTGGGTGATCGAACAGAAAGCCGGCAACGTCACCTGGCAGGACGTCAATTCCCTGGTGCGGCCCGGGGTGTTACGCATGTTTACCTATCAACTGGTCTCGCGCGGGGCGAGCGCGATAGTTTTCTTCCGCTGGCGCCAACCTCGCTTTGGTTCGGAAAAGTTTCACGGGGCCGTTTTGCCCCACAACGCGCGCACGGACGGCCGGATTTTTAAAGAAGTGTCGCAATTGGGTGATGAGCTGAAATTGTTAGCGCCTGCGCTCACAGCCACCAGCGTTCGCGCGGAGTGCTGTATTCTCTACAGTCATGATAACGAATGGGCTCTCCAGCAACCGAACCAGCCCAACAAGCTCTTCAACCTCCGCGACCATCTCCAACTCTTCTACACCGCGCTTCACGATCGAAATATCGCGATCGACTTTGCGCGCCCGACGGAGGATCTGGCCCGGTATAAATTGGTCTTCGCGCCCTCACTCCATCTGCTGGCCGGGGGCGAAGCCGACCGGCTCAAACTTTATGTTCAGAACGGCGGAACCCTGGTCGCGACTTTCAACACGGGGCTGGTCGATGAATACAACATGGCGCCGGATACTGGCTACCCGCATGATCTGACAGATCTGTTCGGGATGGAGGTCCTGGAGTTCGACCCACTGCCACAAGGCGAGGAGAACCATCTGACATTCAAGGGGGTTTTTCCCACCAGCCACCTGCATCCAGCCCGGCTCTGGTGCGATCTCATCGAACCAAAGGAATGCCAGGTGCTCGCCACCTACGCCAAAGACTTTTACTCCGGCCGCCCCGCCATGACGATGAACAGCTACGGGCTGGGCAAAGCCATTTACATCGGCACCCAGAGCCACCAACCGTTCTACGGCGACCTGGTCGTCTGGCTGCGGCAGATGTGCAACCTCCATCCGCTCCTCAAAGTGCCGGACACGATTGAAGTCAGCATGCGCCAAAAAGACGATAGCCGTGTCTTTTTCCTTCTCAACCACCAGAGCTCGCCGGTGAGGGTCCAGTTTTACAAACCGATGCACGATTTCCTCACCGGTAACACTTTCTCGGGCAACTACGATCTCCAACCCCATGGAGTTTTGGTCCTGGACGAACACGCCGCTCCCAAAACTTGAGCGGCTCCGCGTGACCAGCGCAACATGGCTCGTTTTCCGTTCCAGCATGTCCCGCCGCTCGGCCCGGGGAAAAAAACCTCTCGCCAACGCGTCCTGGCACAGTGGCGGGGGCTCGATCTTGGGGCGTTGGAAAAGGCACGAGTTCTGCGCGCGGTGCCCGCCAGCGCGGTGCTGCCTCAAGTCCTCGCCGGCATGCGCATCGAGCGCCGCCGGGGCGAGGCAGAGATTCTCAAAGTGTGGAACCAGCTTTTAGACCCCGTCATCGTAACGCACGCCCAGCCGACCGGGCTGCGGAAGGGTACGCTGTTCGTAACGGTTGATAGCAGCGTCTGGCTGAGCGAAATCGTGCGGTATCGACGGAAGGAAATACTGGATCGGCTGCAGCACAGCTTCGGCCACGATTTAATCTCCAGGATCTCCTTCCGCGTAGGATAATCCCATCCCGTTAACCCCACACCCGCCCCAAGGCCCATTCCCATCCCAAACCCCGCCGGGCTCCTCGGCTTGGAGTGCCGTCGCTAAAATTATGAATTTAAAATGACTTCGTACCCTTCTCGGAAGCTCGGGAACTTCAATCGATAGCCCAGCTCTTCCCGCAATCTCCGGTTGCTCACCTGTTTGTTTGTCACCCCGCGCCTCCTCGCCCTTCCAGGCTGTCCGGTTGTTGCCTCGGGAAGGGGGCAGCCCAGCCGACTGGACAGCCACTGAACCATTGCCATCTGTGTGACCGGCTCATCATCCACCGCATTGTAAATCCGGCCCGGCCGGCCCTGCGCCAAAGCCGACAGGATCGCGCCCGCCACGTCCTCGCAATGGATCATATTCAGAAGGCGCTGACCAGCCCCTTCGATGTGCGCTGCGCCAGTTCGGACCTGCTCCAGCCAATACGCCCGTCCGGGCCCATAAATTCCCGCCACGCGCAGGACAATTGCCGGAAAACGCGTCCTGATCGCCGCCTCCAGCAGCAGTTCCTCCGTCTGGACAAGAATCCGCCCGGTCGGAGACTCCGGTGCAACCTCGCTGGTTTCATCGACCCAGCTCCCGTCAGTTTGCCCATAAACGCTCGTGCTGCTCGTATAAACGAATTTTTCGGGCGGCGCCGATGACAACCACGACATCAAGTGGCGTGTGCCCTCAAGGTAAACTTGCTTATACTCCGGTGCGGCTCCGCCCGAAGCTGAAATGCAGTGCACAACCCACTCGTAGCCGGGCCCCAAACCGGGGAAACTCCCGGGAGCCGTAATGTCAGTCCTTAAAGGAACGATGCCAGCTCTCTGCAGCTCAGGGTCACTTCGCCCCGATCGACGGAGCCCCCACACGGAGTGGCCCTGTCGCACGAGCTGCGCCCCGAGCTGGACCCCCACGTAACCGCAACCGACGATTAGTACTCGCATCGCGCTTAAATCGCTTTACCGGTGACCGGATCGAAAAAACACGCCCCCTGGCTGTCCAAACTGAAGCCGCATTCCTGCTCCACGGTTACCGGCAGAGCGGCTGGCACGCGACATATGAATGCACTGCCGCCACAATCGGCGTGCAAATAAGTGTCCGGTCCGGAGCGTTCAATCGATGACACCAGGGCCCTGAAGCTTGCCGGGGCCAGTTCACCGGTTTCCCCAGGCGCGCAGCCGATGTTCTCCGAGCGCACCCCTAAAACGATACCCTGGTTCACCCAGTGTTCCAGGCGCGAAATCAAGCTGGCGTCCAGTCTCAAGCAACAGCTCGCCGGCGCCCGGCAAACCGAGGCAACCGCGGTTGTCTCCGAGATGGTCAAGAACAGCTCGTTCGCACGGCGAGACAGCGCGCCGCGAAACAGGTTCATGGGAGGAGAACCAACGAAGCTCGCAACGAACAGGTTGGCCGGGCAGCGGTAAAGGCTGAGCGGGTCAGCAACTTGTTGGAGGACGCCATCACGGAGCACCGCCACCCGGTCTCCGGTCATCATGGCCTCGATGTGGTCGTGCGTTACGTAGATCATCGTAGTGCCAAACCGCTTCCGGAGACTTAGAATCTCGCCCCGCAACTGCTGTCGAAGCTGCGGATCGACGTTGGCCAACGGCTCATCCAATAACAGCGCGCCGGCATGCCGCACCATGGCCCGCCCGATCGCCACCCGCTGACGCTGCCCGCCCGAGAGCGCCATCGGCTTCGACCCGAGGCAAGCGGTTAATCCAAGCAACTCGGCGACATCTCTCACCCGCGCGTCCAGTTCCGGCCGCGGCCACCGCCGCAAGCTGAGCCCGAACCCCAGGTTTTCATACGCCGACATGTGTGGGTACAACGCCGGGCTTTGAAACACCATCGCCAGATCCCGATCCTTTGCCGGAACTCCGTTCGTCACCTTTCCGCTAATCGAGATGGTGCCGGACGTAGGCTCTTCCAAGCCCGCGATCAGACGTAAAGCGGTGGTCTTCCCTGAGCCGGATGGTCCCACGAGCACCAGGCATTCCCCTTCCTCGACGCTAAAAGTCAACTCAGACAAGGCGCATATCGGCTCACGTCCCGGCCCGTCAAAAATCTTGGTTACACCGTCAAGGATTACACGCGGCACAACCGATTCTCGAAAGGACCCATCCCAATGTCCAGACCGCAGAACCAGCGGCGCGCCGGCGTTCCTGAGAACTGGGTGACCTGCGTTATCAGGTTGCTTCCCGGAGTGAGAAACGTTTCTCTTAAGGAGAGTTATTTTCGCAGAGCTTGAACCGGGATTTGCTATTGGAAACCGAAAAGCTCGCCCGGTCCTGGGCGCAGCACGAAGCGGCCTGGCTGCGGGATTATCTCGTCGCCGGAGTCGAGGACCCGCGGCTCAACCTGCAAAGCATTCTTTCACGCCATTTTCTCATCCACGCGCTGGCTCAGGAACGCTTCGGTCTATTGATGCAGCACGAATACCGCTTCGCCGCCGCGCTGGATTGGTTACTTTGCGTGGCGCGCTTGGGCGGCGACGCCGAGGGTCGAAGCGCAACTCTACATGCTCTGCGAAGACGCTCGGACAACGCCGAGGGTCTGGAGATTCCCCAATTCGTTTCCCAGACGTTCGCAGATCTCCCGGCAGAAGCCAGTGGTTGTACGGTGCCGAACTACCTGGAAACCTTCCTGGCCAATGAAGATTCGGCGGAAGGCCAATCCCAATCGATCGACGAGGTCCTGAACACCTTCTCGGTCACTTGGAATCGGGTTCTCGGGACCCACTTCCCCACGACCGGACCCAAGCGGGTTCGGCTGGCAGCGGAAGCCGAAGAAGGCATGCCCGCCGGCTCGCACGAGCGGCCGCCGGTGCTTTCCCTGCTCGAACCTGCCTGCGGGTCGGCGAACGACTACCGCTTTCTCGAGAGGTTCGGCATCGCGCGACTCTTCGAGTACACCGGCTTTGACCTTTGCGAAAAGAACATTGAGAACGCGCGCACGCTCTACCCAGGCGTGCGCTTCGACACAGGCAACGTCTTCGAAATTCCCGCGTCACCCGAAACCTTTGACCTTTGCATCATCCACGACCTCCTGGAACATTTGTCTCCTGCTGGCCTGGAGCAAGCCATCCGGGAAGTGTGCCGGGTTACGCGTCGTGCGATCTGCATCGGTTTTTTCCAAATGGACGAAATTCCCGAGCACCTGGTTCGTCCCGCGGAGGATTACCACTGGAACCTGCTGAGCCTGCCCCGCATGCGGGATCTCTTCGCCAGCCAAGGTTTTACCGCGCAGGCCGTGCACATCGGCACCTTCCTGTTACGCCAAACCGGCTGCCCGAAGACCCATAATCCCAACGCCTACACCCTCTTTCTCCAACGGGCAACAGGTGGACACAATTAAGTTCGCGCTCCCTGGTGGCGAGGTTCCGAAGAGAAGTCCGGGGGACTACCTCTGCAACCGAAAAGACTGTGCGCCAAAGGAGGGAGGCAGCTTGACCTGGTATTCTCCACCCAGCACCTCAGGCACGTTGGTGAGAACCTGCCAGCTTGCCGAAGGTTCTGAATTCACGCCCGCGCGGAGTTTTAATCCAGCCAGACTATTGGTCGACCAGGAAATCACCACATTGGTTGCTTCTGAGGTGATGGCCAGGGTTACTGGGGCGGGAGCGAGCGTTTTGTTAAAGGCGAAATTCACGCTTTGACCGGCTGCCAGGGTGAGATCCCATTGGAACGTGAAGGTTTGGTCGCCGGGGTAACCGGGGATCATGGCATCGGCCAGGTTCGGCATTTTGGTCTGAATCCAGTCCATCCGATGCCCGGTTTTGCAGTCTCGGCGAGGTGGTGTTTTCTCGCTTCTAACCTGTCCGAAATCTCCGACTCGAGGCTCCTGGAGCGTGGATATCAGCCCCGATCGTCGATTAGTCGCTGCGGCCATGGAAAACGAAGTCAAAATTTGGGATCGGTCCAGGCCCAGAAGCCCGTGGTCCCTAACTGGGGGCTGCCGCTCGGCGATCTTCACTCGCGATGGGCAAAACCTGATCACCTGTGGTTCAGGCCTGTTGGCCCGCTGGCCGATCCAGCGACTCGTGGGCCAAGGCACCAATGAAGTGCGATTCGGACCGCGTCAGATCATCCGGCAGGGGCTGGACTTCAGGTTTGCGGCGCTGAGCGCGGACGATCGCTGGGTCGCCGCAGCCAACAACGACGGCGGGGCGATCTCAGTTTACGAGATCCTAAAGCCGGCCAACGCCTTCGCGTTGGTTTCTCACCCCTCTACGGCCTACCCGGGGATCAGCCCAGACGGCAAATGGGTCGCCTCCGGTACTTGGGAAGGTTCCGGCGTGCGGATCTGGCAGGTCGAATCGCGCCGCGTCGTTTGCGATCTCCCCACCGCGGAATCGGCGCGGGTGTGTTTCAGCCCGGATAACCGGTGGCTGGTGACCGGAGGAACGAACTATGGAGTCTGGGAAGTTGGATCCTGGAAACACAAATATACGCTGAGCCGCACGCACGCCGTGGACGGCGTGGGATCGATCGCTTTCACTCCGGACGGCCAGATGCTCGCCGTGGTCCGATCGCCCGGCGTCATCGACCTGGTTGTGCCCAACACAGGCGATTTGCTGGCTCGGTTGGAGGCTCCCAGAACCTCCAACATCTATTCTCTTCGGTTCGCCCCGGATGAGGGGCAGCTCTTCGCTCTGGAATGGGACCAGCAGATACAGATGTGGGATTTACGCCGCATGCGCGCTGAACTTCGCAGGCTCGGGCTTGATTGGAACTCGCCGCCGATCCCAGGAGAAGCGGCCAGCGCCACAATCCAATCCAACCCACTCCAAATCTCAGTTGGGGCAGGCCAAGCCGAATGAGGTCCGGAGCCAATACACCATCAGCGCATGGCCAAATCATGGGGCCCACCTTCGCCTGAACCTTTCGGCGCGTTGCAGGAAAACGACGGCCAGAGCTCAAGCTTGTCGGATACTTAAACGTACTCAAAGGGGCCAACCGGTTAGGCTTCCTCTGAATTTGCGCAGCCTCGACGAAAGGGGGGCCAAAGCGTATGGTGACCACCATGAGATCAATTGCCACAGCATCAACGGCCGACGCACACGGCCATTTCGGCGCCTACGGCGGACGCTACGTTCCGGAAACCCTGATGCATCCGCTCCAGGAACTGGAGGACGAGTATAGCCGGGCGCAGAAGGACCCGCAATTCCAGCGCGAGCTGGACTACTATCTGCGCGAGTTTTGCGGACGCCCGACTCCGCTCTACTTTGCCGAGCGTCTCACCCGTGAACTGGGCGGCGCCAAGATCTATCTCAAACGGGAGGACCTGTTGCACACCGGTGCGCACAAGATCAACAACTGCATGGGCCAAATCCTTCTGGCTCGGCGGATGGGCAAGAGCCGCGTCATCGCCGAGACGGGCGCGGGAC
>JANXQE010000252.1 GCA_025356925.1 Limisphaerales bacterium
GCGATTTACTTCCTGGAATGGCAGAATCCGATCATCGGTCATATGCAGCACCACCTGCGCGACCCGAGCCGCGACCACACCCACGGTCGAATTTATCGCATCACCTATAATGGCAGTGCTCCGCGGACGTTCCCAGCAATCGCCGGCCAGCCCATCCCCAGGCTGCTGGATTTATTGCGCGAACCGGAAGACCGTATCCGATCCCGCGCCAAAATAGAGCTAGGAGGCCGCGACACGAAGCAAGTCATCGCCGCTCTGGAACAATGGATCGCACAACTGGACGCCAAGGACCCGAACCATCAGCACGACCTTATGGAAGCGCTTTGGGTCTACCAATACCACAACGTCGTCAATGAGCCCCTGCTCAGGAGCATGCTGCGATCCTCCGATTTTCACGCCCGCGCCGCCGCCACCCGGGTATTGTGTTACTGGAGGGACCGAGTCGCCGACCCGCTTGCCTTGCTAAAGGTGCAAGCCGGAGACGACAACCCGCGCGTCCGTTTGGAAGCCACGCGCGCCTGCAGCTTCTTCACGACGCCCCAGGCGGCAGAAGTCGCACTCGAGACTCTCAATCACCCAATTGACGATTATCTGAAATATACACTGGATGAAACCATGAACACCCTGGATCGGTTTACGAAATCGCCTAAACCTTGATCGCCCGCCCGGCGCACCGACGTCCTCAGCACCGAACCCGTCGTGAAGGTAGTGTGATGAATCGCGTTTGGGTCCTGCTATTGGCCGCTTTATTCCTGGCTCTTGGCTCCGCCCGTGCCGAGGACGACCCAAAACCGACCAGGTTTTTTCTCCCGCAAAACCCGGTCGCCGCTGCCTACATCCTCGGGCGCCTCTCCAATCGTGAACTCATCGACGCGCCGCGCAGTGAATTCGTCTTCGTCGCGCTCCTTCAGCGCAAGGGACTTGATCGTAAGTACCGCCTGGAAGCTCTCGATGGCCTGGCGAAACTTCGCCACACCGACGTCCTGGCTGAGTTGCTTAAAGGAATCACTGGGCTGGACACAAAGGGAGAGGAATCCGATGAGGTATTGGGGGATTTGGCTCCCATTCTCGTGCAGTCTGGCCGGTCAGAATTAGTTTCCAAGCACGAACAACTCGACCAACTTGCCCTTCAGGCACAACGTCCGCTGACACGTCAGATCGCCTGGGCCGCACGCATTGCCGCCGACGGCTCGATCGAACCGTCCTGGACTAAAGCTCAGCCGGAACCCGCACGCCTCGAGGATGTGCTCCTGAGCCTTCCGCTGATCTCGGATGCCGCGCTTCGGGCCGGATGGCACGAGAAAGTCAAACCGCTGGTGGTTATCTCCGCCCCCCCTGGCCTTCGGCGGGCAGCCATGGTTGCCATCGTGACCTCGCCCGGGCACGACGCGGAAACCTTCACTTCGCTGGCCGCATTGGTGGAAGCCGGAGTCGAAGTGCCGACTGCGATTGCCAGCCTCGGCCGGCTGCCCCGTTCGGCGTGGCCGAAGGAGATGTTGGCTCCGCTGGCCCAAAGCCTTGTGGAATATTTAAAGAAGGCGCTTCCCGCGGAGCGCGCAGAAACCCCGTTCGCCGATGCCCTGCAGTTTACAGCCGACCTGGCTTCCCTGCTTCCTCCAGACGCCGCTCGAACTCTCACTCGAACCCTGCGAAGCCTCGGTCCAACTATCGTCACCCTGCATGCCGTCTACGAGCAGATGCGCTTTGACAAGGATCTCATCATCGTCGAGACAGGTAAACCCGTCGCCATCGCGCTCCAAAACGATGATGCGATGCCGCACAACCTCGCCGTCCTTTCGCCCGGCGCGCTAAAGGAAATCGGACTCGCCGCCGAGAAGATGTCCCCGGAGCCCGATTCTGAAGGACGACTCTATGTGCCCGCTTCGCCCAAAGTACTGCACGCAACCAAATTGGTCAGTCCCGGACAAAAGACCCAACTCGCCTTCAATGCTCCCGCCGAGGCTGGGGATTACCCGTTTGTCTGCACTTTTCCCGGCCATTGGCTGCGCATGGCCGGCACCTTGGCCGTCGTGCCTGATGTGGATGCCTATCTGGCCAGCCACCCGCTCTCCCAACAACCGAAGCTCACCGAATGGAAGCTAGCCGATTTTTCCACCAACCTGCCCCAAGCCCCGCTTGGTCGCAATTTAGCGACCGGCCAGGAACTCTTCTCCACGCTGGCCTGCGTTCAATGTCACAAGCTCGGACCGCAGGGCTACGCCTACGGACCGGACCTGACAGAGGTGTTCAAGCGGTACAAAAATGATCGCGCCGCCGTCCTTCAACAGATCCTCGAACCCTCCCGGGTCATCGAGGATCGTTACCGCAATTTCAATTTCGAAATAAAAGGGGGCGATCCCTTGCTCGGCATGATCCTCAAGGAAGACGACCAGAACCTCACCATCCAGACCGGCCCGGCCGATTCTTTGATCCAAACAATAAAAAAATCGGAAATTCTACAGCGGCGCCCACAAGCTTCGTCGCCGATGCCGGTGGGACTGCTCAACTCTCTTTCCGAGAGCCAGATCTTCGATCTGCTCGCGTATCTCGAGTCCGGCGGCATCGTGCCCGCCCACGAGCACATGCACTGAACCGTCGGCGGGAGTGTCGGCGCACGCAGATTAGGCTGCAAAAGCCCGAAAGAGAGCGAAAACAAGAGGGTCAGCAAGAGGGTCAGTCCGATAATATTTGCCTTATGCTAAGCTTATAGGACTGACCCTTTCACTGACCCGTTCACTGCGGGTTGGGCGGTTGCGCAAGAATAACTCGCGCTCGCGCCAGGGCGGCCACCGCTGCATGAATGAGGGGCGGAGCCGTCTTGCGGATGTGGCGCCGTGCTGCGGCTCGCAGGGCAGAAGTGCTCTCGAGAAACGCCTCCAAGTCTTGTTCAAAGGACTTGCGCGACGCCCTAATGCGCTGATCTCTGAGACGCTCCCGGAATGGCTTTCCAGTCTTCGGCGGATGCAGTGAGTTCTTTGGCGAACTTCCCGGTGCCCCCCCTCGCAGCAGCTCGACCACGGAACGGCTCACCGCCTCAAACTCATCTGGTGCGGGCTGGAATCGCCGTGGCGGCCCAGGGGTCTCTGCCAACGCTGCTTGCCGCGCACCCAAGGCGAGTAACATAATGGCTAGCCCACCTGCCCGCAGAAACCCAAAAGCGCCGCGACGCCTTCGTAAACTCATGAGCCCGTTCAGCCGAAAACGGCCAGAGGACAAATGGAACGCGGCACTGAACACCTGCCGCGAAGCCGAACGTGGCACTGAGGCACAGGCGCTGGCGGCCGGGCCACAACGAAACCGAGGAGCTGCGGATCTCCTCCAGCCGCTGAAAACCAATAAGGCGGCGCCTGTTGCCTCCAGTGAGAGGTTCGGCTCAAACCACTCACAGGGCCTGAAATCATCTT
>JANXQE010000262.1 GCA_025356925.1 Limisphaerales bacterium
GCATGTTCGCTCTCCAGAATCGCAACGGCTCCGGCATAATTCTGCGTGTGACTCAGGCTGATCCGCAGGGCCGTTGCCTGGCGCGCCGTCATCAATTCCTTCCCCCGGTCGTGCAGGATGACAAACGGCTCGCCGCTTTCTTTGCGCGCGACTTCCATATCCTGCCAGCCGAGTTGTGCGCCGATCCCGGTGCCAAACGCCTTGGAAATGGCTTCCTTGGCGGCAAACCGCGCTGCCATGAATGGGCCGGGCGCGCGATGCGAAAGACAGTACCGGATCTCATCGGGACGAAGGATGCGCTCCAGGAATCGCTCGCCAAACTTGGCATACGAACCCTCAATTCTTGCCACCTCGATGATGTCAATGCCTACGCCCAGAATCATGAAATTCTGTTCAACCTCGATAGCCCGCCATGAGGTTTAAAATGTCTGTCACCGCGGAAGCCAAACCGGTCTGGATGGCCCGGCTCACGATGCTGTGGCCGATGTTTAATTCGACCAGGTGCGGCACCTCCTGGAGCACGAGAAGGTTCTCATAATTAAGGCCATGGCCGGCATTGACCTTTAATCCCAGTGCGTGCGCTTGGCTGGCGCCGGCGATCAACCGATCGAGCTCAGCCTCGCGCTCGCGGGGGTGGGGGAACCTCTCCGCAAAAGCCCCGGTGTGAAGTTCGATAAACTGGCTGCCACACCGCGCGGCAGCATCGATCTGGACAGCATCCGGTGCGATGAAAAGGCTGACCTCGATCCCGGCGCCGTTCAAGCGTTTGCGCGTTTCCGTTAAAGGCCCGAGATTAGACGCCACCTCAAGCCCGCCTTCCGTAGTTACCTCCTCGCGGCGTTCTGGAACGAGGCAGGTGATTTCCGGTTTGAGCCGCAGAGCGATGGCGAGAATCTCGGGCGAGTTCGCCATCTCGAGATTCAAGCGTGTCTTGATTGATTCGCGTAGCTTCCACACGTCCCGGTCCTGGATGTGTCTTCGGTCCTCGCGGAGATGGGCGGTGATCCCGTGGGCGCCGGCTTCCTCACAGGCCAGCGCCGACGCAACCGGGTCCGGTTCGCCCCACCCACGGCCGCGGTATCGCGCTTCCCGCAGGGTGGCCACGTGATCAATATTTACCCCTAATTTCAACATTTCCGACCGATTATGTTAAGCCACTGGAAGGTTGGCAAACGCTTTGTCAACGAGCCCGCCCGGTTTCCGAAGGTTTTGGAGTGCGCCGGCTGCCGCGGCGCGTTTCGGTGGATGGGTGTTAGCCAAACCCAACCCCGCGCGGATCGCGCACAAACAGTTTGCGTAGTTCGTAATAACCATGCTTTCTTGCGCCGTGTCGAAAGCGCGTAACTTTTTCATTTATTGGCTGCCAGTCCTGTTATGGATGGCACTAATCTTCTCCGCCTCCAGTGACCGGTTTTCTTTTCAACATTCATCCCGCGTCATCGCCCCGATTGTCAGGTGGCTGATGCCCCACATTTCGGAGGAAGCGCTCCAGACTATCGTCGTCGTGAGCCGCAAAGCCGCTCACGTGACCGAGTTTGCGATCCTGGCGTTGCTCGTTTGGCGGCTCGTGCGGCGACCGGCGTTAAACCCGAAGGAACGGTGGCGATATTCCGACGCCATTCGGACGCTGCTAATGGTGATCCTTTACGCCGCAAGTGACGAATTTCACCAGCGATTTGTTCCGTCCCGAGAGGCATCGATCAGGGATGTCATGATCGACACCAGTGGAGCGGTTTTGGCTTTGCTTTTGATCTGGGTTCTAGGACGCTGGCGCAAACGGTGGTAAGACCTCCATGAAGCGACCGCTCTGGCCAGTGGCGTTGCTCTATGCCGGCGGGATATTGGCGGCTGAATTTGTCGCCGCGCCGCTCTGGCCGGTCGTCGGCATTTCGCTGGGCCTGGCAGTAGCCGCGCTGGTCTGGGCCCGGTATCGAGCGGTGATGTTGTATCCCCTGCTCTTATTGGCAGGGTTCACCAATTCCAACCTTCAAACTGCAGTTCTTTCGCCGACGGACCTTCGCACGGTCTTGGGCACCGAACCTCATCTGCTGACCATTCGGGGCGAGTTACTCGAAACACCGACAATTCGGGTCTATCAACCGGACCAACAACCGTCCTGGCGCACGCTAGCCAGGATGGAGGTAAGGTCCGTGTGCCTGGCAAAACGAGATTGGCAGCCGGGCTCGGGACGCATTGCGATTACTACGGCTGGGCTGCTTACAAATTATTTCTCCGGCCAATCCGTCGAGGTGACGGGCGTTGCGGCGTTGCCCAGGCTCGCCGTAGCCGAAGGCACTTTCGATTACCGACGGTATCTCAAGCAGCAGGGCATCTATTACCAGCTCAGGGCGGAATCCGAAACCGATTGGCAGGTTCTCCGCTCGCCCCCTGCCCTTCCGTTGGCGGATCGGTTCAGCGCCTGGGCACGGCGCGCCCTGGCGCTGGGTCTCCCAACGGAGGATGAATCCCTGCTCCTGGAATGGGCGCTGGCGTTGGGATGGAAGACTGCGTTGACCGAGCAAGCCTGCGAACCGTTCGTACGAGCCGCAACGTATCATATCTTCGCGGTTGACGGCCTTCGGATGGCTATCATCTTCGGCATTTTCTATAGCGTGCTGCGCGCGCTGAATCTGCCGCGTCCTCTGTGCGGCACAGTACTCGTTCCAGTGATTTGGTTTTACGTCGCTCTGACCGGTTGGCCCGCCTCAGCGATCCGCGCCTCCGTGATGCTGACCATCATCATCGCCGGCTGGGTCTTGAAGCGTCCGAGCAATCCCGCCAATTCTCTATTGGCGGCCGCGCTCATCATCCTGGTCTGGGAGCCACAACAACTTTTCCAAGCCGGCTTTCAGCTCTCCTTTTTTGTCGTGCTGTGCCTGATCCTGACCATTCCGTGGCTCCTGGAGTTGGTCAAGCGCGCCACGGCGCCAGACCCAATGTTGCCTGAGCAATTACGCGCCAGATTGCCTCCGCTCCTGGGTGTTCCCGCTCGATACACCGGCGGCCTGTTAGTGACCTCATTCGCGGCATGGATCGGGTCGCTGCCTCTGGTCGCGTGCTATTTCAATATCGTAACACCCATCAGCACTCCCGCAAACGTGGTGGCGGTACCGTTGTGTGTTCTGGTCCTGATCAGCAACCTGATCAGCTTGTTG
>JANXQE010000292.1 GCA_025356925.1 Limisphaerales bacterium
GGATCGCGCTCGACTAGTTGCAGCGCGTCGGTGAAAACCGGGTCATGCTCGTCGTCGCTGCCAGGACGAAAGGAGGAGAGAATTTCCTTGGCTCGTTCGCAATTCATGAGTTCGTTGGCGGTTTGAAAGTCTGTAATGACGGGCTTTGCTTCACGTCCAGGTCCAATTCGCGGGCCAGCCGCCGGCGCAATTGTCCACGACCCCGGGAGAGCCGGGACATGACTGTTCCCGGGGGGACATCGAGCATCTCAGCAATCTCTTTGTAAGAGAGGTTTTCCAGATAAAACAACGCGAGTGGCGCACGAAACGGCTCGGCGAGTTCCGACAATACCCGTAAGACCGTGTCGCCATCCAGGCATTCAACCGTTTCCGCGGGGACCGGAACCGGATGGTGGTCGAGCTCTTCCAAGCTGACCTGAGGAAAACGGCTTTGCCGCCGGCGCACTGCCAGGTGCTCGCGGTAAAGCGTGGTGAAAAGCCAAGTCTTGAGTTTCGAGATGTCGCGCAGTTGGTGGCCTTTAACAGCCCACAAATAAAACGCCTGCTGCACCAAGTCGAGCGCTTCAGGTTCATTTTGCGTCAGGCTCAAGGCAAAACGAAACAACGAGGCATAGTGCCTCGTTGCCAGCTCGTCCTCGCCCGAGTCCGTCACAGAGATAAGAGTAACCGACCGGCGTTTCATTCCCCACTGTTTTTCCGCCAAAAATCAGTTGAATCGGCCTGCCTGAACAATTGAGGGAATAACCGGTGCGGTTTGTCCTCTCACCTTGGAACAGCCCAGTCTGGCGCCGCACCCAAGTGGCGTCGGCAACGAACAATACACACGCAAAACTAACCAATGATTGAATCATGAAACGAAAAATTCTGCTCAGCCTGACGGCCCTGCTGGGAGGCACATTCCTGGCCTCGGCTACCGACTATGATATCCACGTGGTTAAGTCCGGCCTGCACCGGCCCACGGGCATCGTCGCCTTGGACGACGACATTGTCTTCTTCTCGCAACTGCCCACGCCCGGCGTGCCCGGTCCCCTGGGCGGGAGCAACACCGTGGACGCCCTGTTGGTTCCCACCGGTCAGACGTTCAACATCGTCACCGGCGAGCCTGAACCGACATTCCTTGCGCTGAACAAACGCCACGACCTGTATTGGACGTGCAAATCTGCTGGCGTTATTGTCACCACCGATTTCGAGCGTGGCATTACAGTTCTGCTGTCCGGGTTGAACCATCCAAGCGGTATCGCTGTGGACCGCTGGGACAATGTCTATTTCACCACGCTGCCCACTCCCGGCGTGCCCGCAAGCAAGGGCGGGAGCAACACGGTAGAAGTGTTCAATGGGACAAGTTCGACCGTGCTCGAATTTGGCAATCCAGAGCCGACGGCCATTACCGTGGATCGCGATGGCGACGCATACTGGACATGCAAATCCGCCGGAGTGATCCTGAAACGCGATGCGGCTGGAACGATCACCAAGCTCCTGACCGGCCTTCATAGTCCCACCGGCATCGCGCTGGATGCGCGGCGAGGCAACCTCTTTTTCACGGAAGTCCCTACGCCCGGCGTTCCTGGCAGCACGGGTGGACTGAACAAGGTTTGGCGTCTTAACCTGAAGACTATGGTTGTCGAGTTAGTTCACGGTGGCGACCCTGAACCCTTTAGCGTTACGGTGGCGCCAAGCGGCGATGTGTTCTGGACCTGCTCCAGCGCAGGAGTGATTGTTGAAGCCCGGCCTCACGATGAAGATGATGATGAATAAATAAGCTGCTCCGTCGCTCTGACGAGACGCCGCTAACAAGGTGGCAAAAGCCCGGGGCTAAGCTTGCCAAGAGGCTTTTGCCGCCGTCGCACCTACCAGTGCCACGAACTGTCCGGGCTATAGCCCTGGCACATAATGCTCCGGATGGGTGCTGTCAGCGAAATCGCGTTTGACGCGGGCCACATGGCCGTCGGCAAAAGTGACGTTGGCTTTGCCGTCGTGTCGGCTGGTGAGTGGGTAGCCGCGCGGTTCCCAACCCCCGTCGTCAACTGCTGCGGAACCGGGACCGTCTGCGGCACCCCCTTTCTCCTCAGCCAGCATAATTTTGTCTCCCGGACGTACTACCGAGCTGATGCGGTTTAGAAGGATAAACGAGCGATCTTTGGAGATGTAACTCGCCATGCCGTGTTCGTCGTAACGGTTGAGCGAATAGCTGTAAAAGTATTGCTCAAATCCCGGGTTCTGCTGCCAGAGGGCCTGGCGGTTAAGCGCGTCCCGATCGGCGGGGCAGCGAAGATAATCGCTCTTATAGCCGCCCAGTTCACGGATCACGCTGCCGTTAGCCGGGTTTCTCATGCTCACTCCAAGAGCATTGCTTTGCACCTGCCACCAAACCCAATCCTCTGGCTGAGCACCGAGGGAGCTTTTGAGTGCGGCGGTGGGAAAGTCATCGTTGTAATCATGAAAGTACAACATGAACGCCAGGCCTAACTGGTGGAGGTTGCTTTCACAAACCGTGGCCCTGCCCTTGCGCTGAGCCCGGGACAGCGCCGGCAAGAGCAAAGCAGCCAAGGCAGCGATCACCGACATGACAACGAGCAGTTCAAAGAGCGTAAAACCCTGCCCATATTTCCCATCCGAGGATTCGGATGAAACGGCTGAATTCACATGCTGAATCTTTTTATGGCGATAGAGCAATCTATCCACCACGCAAACAAGGTCAAATGGGCGACCTCGGGGCGAACTGGTTCCTGGCTGCTATTGGCGCGGCTCTTGCTCATTGACTAATAAGCGGCAGTAGGTCGTGTACCGCTGATCTGTTACCAAATAAAAAGGGCGAAAAATCACTGCGCCACCTCGTGTCTGGAATGCCAGCGGATCGTCCTTTTGGGGCTGAATCCACTCCTCCGGTTTCCTTGCATCACCTTGCAGGCGAACCGGGCCATCCGTCAAAGCCACCAGCAGCAGCGGGCCATACATCAAAGCAACGCAGCCAGGGGTCTGCGCGTCCACCGGCTCGAAGTGCAGCGACATCGGCAATGTGACGGTCATCACGTCACCATCGTGCCAGGTCCGCTCTACGTTCAGGAAACTGCCTTGCCGGGCTTTGGCGCTCACGGGCCTGCCATTTACGCGGACCACGGGCTTCGCCGCCCAAGCCGGTACGCGCACTTTCAGTGCAAAGCGTGTCCGCTGCTCAGTGTGTATTTTCAGCACAGTGGTGTTTGACTGCGGAAACTCAGAGACCTGTTCCACCGTGATGGTGTGTCCGCCGTGCAGCCAGCGGACTTGCGACGGAGCAAACAGGTTGACGCAGAGCGCGTGGTCGTCGTGAAAATATATGTCGAGCGGGTAGTCGGCAGTGATCTGGGCGAAGGTTCCGGAGCAACAGGGCCAAACCTCGCCGAAATACTCCTTCCGCGTACCCGGCCGGTAGTCAGAATAGTAAAAGCTCTTACCGTCCGGCTGCGGTGGCAATGCCGCCAGCATGCCGTTGAATAGCACCCGCTCCAGGTTGTCGCCATACTTCGAGTCCCCCGTGAACCGCAACAAATAGCGGTCGAGATTCACATTGGCATAGGCGCCACAGGGCGTCTCGAAATGGTTACCGGTCTTTTCCAACGACGCCGCCAGCTCACCCTGCCCGGCACGCACGAACCGCTCCGTTGGCCCCCAGCCACCCGAAGCGTACATCTGCGTCGTCGTAAGAAATTCCCAGGCGTTCGAAACGGCCCTGAAGTATTTCTCCTCTCCGGTTGCCTCATAGGCTTTCGCTGCGGAGCACAGCGTATTCACATGGCTATAGGCGTGGCGCTCGGGCGTGAAGGCATTGACCCCATGGGCGAACGGTTCATAATAGTCCTTGCTGTAGTCGTAAGCTCGTGCCATCTCCAGATAGCGTTCCTCCTTCGTCAGCGCATAGCAGTTGTAGAGATTTTCAGGCAGGGTGTACCACTCATCACTGCGACGGGGCAAATTCTTCACCGCCCAATCCGTCATTTCCCTCAGCACGATGAGCGCCTCCTGGTTGTCGGTGAGGGTATGGGCATCGCGCATCCCGATGCAGTTCTTGTCGTACAGATAGCACGGCCATTCTTTGAACACTTTTGTGGAAGAATAGAAGAAGCCATCCGGCGCAAATGTTTCGTGAAAGCCATGCACGAGCCGCGCCACCTTTTCCTTGAACCGCGCGTCGCGGGTCGCTGCATACATCCGAGCTAACGCGGACACGTACTGCCCGAAGGGGTGTGCGCCAGCAAACCCGTCAGGGTCATACCAGCCGCCCATTGGTTTACCTGGGGCTGGCAAGCCCGCTCGTCTACGAAAGCCGTTCAGGAGATTGTCTTCGGAGAGCGCCAGGTAGAAGTCGCCCGCCAACTGTGCTTGAGCTCCCATTGCTCCGCCCATCAACTTCACGTCTTGATATCCGAAAGCTTTCAAGACTCCAGAAGGTCGGTGTGCAAGGGTAGCCTCCTGTGCTGGTGTCCTCTCGGCTCGCACCAAGAGCACTGCTGCCAGGGCTACGAGCCTGAGCGGGGATGATGAAATTGTCATCGTTTCACGGTCGATGTTCGGGTGGAGAGTTTTGCTTGGCGCCAATGTGGCTGATCGGCGGTGAATTGGCAAGAATGCCGCTGCCTACAAATCCGCAAATGATGGTCGTGTTGACCAGTGTCCCGTGTCCAAGCCGGCCGAGTGCCGGGGTCGCAGGCTGATTTATGCCTGTTCGGGAGTCAA
>JANXQE010000293.1 GCA_025356925.1 Limisphaerales bacterium
TGAATTTTTGCCAGCGATTGGTCCCGACTTCGGCGACCGTGTACGTGCTCGTTGGAATGCCAGTGACCGCCACGGCCACACTGGGCCGTTCCGAACGAGCGAACTTGAAATCACTCCCAACCTCGAACGATACGTGGTACCTTTGGCCAACGCTGGTTGGAACGGTCTGGGAGATCCCATCGTAAGGAGCCGAATCATGGGCTCCGGTCAGATCGAGAAAGTAACTGCCTTCAGCGGCGCTTAAACCCCAATAGTTCGTCGGACCGATTCGCCCCAGATCCAATTCCGGCACACCCACGACTGTCCAGCCCGTCATGCTGACGTCACCAGGGAACAAGAGCAGGCCATCGGCACCCGTGAACCTGCCGAATTCAAAACTCCCGTTGATAAGCAGGTTAGCGGCCCTGGATGGCTCGAGGGCGGCACAAAAGCGCTCGTGAGCCTCGTTAAATTTGCCCTCGTGCTGGAGGACTGCCACCACGTGGTTGAGGCTAAGTTGCCATTCTGCTGAGTCGTTGGGCCAGGTCTTCTGGTTGCGCTCCAACTCCATTTTTGAAATGGATTCGGCTTCAGCCAACGCGCCCAGTTGCTGGACTTCGTCGAGACTACCAGCCGTAACTTCCGCTACCCGCCGCTCGATGTACTCACGAAAACTGATTTTGGAGAACGGGGAGAGCGTTCGCGTAGAAGGGTTAGCCAAAAACCTACGACCCCACACCACCCAATCATCATCCCCGGGTTCCCCCTCCAGTTGCTGCCGAATCCGGTTGAGGCTTTCGGTGCGGTTAATCGTGGTTTCACGCAGCAGCCCTCGACTGTCGAGAACCTGTCCTGAGATCGCTTCGGCCAGGCGAAGCAACCAGGCGGGGCTGCTTGCCCCGTGCGGCGCCAGATCCCAAATGCAGGCCGTATGATCATCGGAGCAGGTAACGAGCCTGCGGCCGTCGGAACTGAATTGGGCACTCCAAACGTCGCTGGCGTGCGGGAAAGGGTCCGAGAGCGGCAAACCGCTCCGGGCGTCCCATACCCAAGCCATGTGGGAAGAGGTCGTGACGATCCGGGTGCCGTCCGGGCTGAATTCAGCCCACGGCAACGCGTTTTGGTGCTCCAGGGATTCAGTGAGCGGACGACCCGTCCACGCATCCCACAGGCGTGCGGTTCCATCCCACGAGCCAGTGACGATCATTTTCCCGTCCGGACTGAATTGCGCTGATAACACAGCGGCGGCATGACGCAATGACGGGGTAATCGGGGACCCATTTCTGGCATCCCACACCCGGGCGGTGTGGTCGTACGAGGCCGTCACAATCCGCTTCCCCTCTGGGCTGAATTGGGCGGACCCCACGCGGTCGCGGTGTCCGGCGCACTGGGCCAGCAAACCTCCGCTGACGGCGTTCCAAACGCGGGCAAGGCTATCAGCCGAGCCGGTGACGATGCGCGTGCCGTCCGAGCTGAACTGCGCTGACAAGACAGCTCCGTCGTGGCTTAAGGCTCCGGTTCGCGGCAAGCCGTCGCGGGCCCCCCAGACCCGGGCGGTGTGGTCGGCCGAGGCGGTCACGACCCATTTCCCATCGGGGCTGAACTGAGCTTGAGTCACCCCATCGGCATGGCGGAAACGGACAAGAAGCTGCCCCGTCTGTGCGTCCCACACGCCGGCGGTGTGGTCGGCGGAAGCGGTGACGACGCGGGTGCCATCCGGGCTGAATTGGGCGGCCACGACCGCATCGTCGTGATTCAAAGTTCCGGTTACGGGCTGCCCGTTCTGTGAGTCCCACACGCGGGCCGCTTGGTCGCTCGAGGCGGTGACGATCTTCGTTCCGTCCGGGCTGAATTGTGCCGAGGTGACGCCGGCCTGATGCCTGAATTGGAGATTAAGTGGAGGGCGGCCACAAACATCCCATACCTGGGCCGTGCTGTCACTGGATGCGGTTACGATCCGGTCGCCCCCAGAACTGAACCGCGCCGACCACAACGCGGCGCCGTGCTTGA
Organism: Limisphaerales bacterium; assembly: GCA_025356925.1. Lineage (GTDB taxonomy): Bacteria > Verrucomicrobiota > Verrucomicrobiia > Limisphaerales > UBA8199 > JANXQE01. The sequence goes on from JANXQE010000293.1 coordinate 1,990, forward strand.
AAGGTTCGACCAGCGGTTGACCGGTTTGTGCGTCCCAGACCGCAGCGGTGCGGTCCCACGAAGCGGTGACGACCCGCTTGCCATCGGGGCTGAACTGGGCGAAGAAAACGGCCTTGGTGTGTTTCAGGGGCCCGGTGATGGGCTGGCCAGTCGTGGCATCCCAAACACGGGCGCTATGATCATATGAAGCGGTGACGATCCGCTTCCCATCCGGACTGAATCGCGCGGACCTGACGCGATCCGCGTGTGCTAGCGATGGGGTAAGCGGTTGACCCGTCAACGCGTCCCACACCCGAGCGGTGTGGTCCTCAGACCCGGTTAAAATGCGAGTCCCATCGGGACTGAATTCGGCTGATTGGACCCCACCCCCATGTAGGAGAGGGCCTGTTAAAGCCCGGCCGGTCGCCGCATCCCACACGCGCGCCGTAGCGTCATACGACGCGGTGACGATCCGTTTGCCGTCAGGACTGAATCGTGCCAAAACGACCCAACCGCCGTGTCGCAAAGGGGGCGTGAGGGCCAAGCCGGTGGTTGCCTCCCACACGCGCGCCGTGGAATCCTGGGAAGCAGTAACTACCCGAGAGCCATCCGGACTGAATTGAACGGAGGGAACCGCACCACCGTGGTTTAAGGGCGGGCATAGCGGCGCTCCGGTGCGGGCGTCCCAGACGCGAGCGGTGTGATCAGCCGAAGCGGTGGCGACCCGGTGCCCGTCTGGGCTGAATTGCACGGATTCCTCAACCTGCAGTGGTCCGGCATGTTTGAGGAGCGGGGTCTTAAGCCGGCCGCTCCGAGCATCCCATATCGCGGCCGTGCCGTCCCAAGAACCTGTCAAGATGGAGTCGCCATCAGGGCTGAACTGCGCAGAGGTCACCCACGATTCGTGTTGCACAGTCACCGCAGGCAGCATCCAGCAATGATACGTCAGCAGAGTTGCCAGCCGAGTTAACCCGGCCGCATTCGCGGGATTGGCGGTCAACATTCTGACCAGGTAAGGCAGGGCATCGGCGCCGTGGTCCTCAGCAATGAGCTGAGCGGCTTGAGCAAGATCGGACGCTTCCAGAATCCGCTTCGCCTCGATCGAGGCGGTTTCCGCTCGCGCACCCTCGTTTTTGGCTTTGTTCTCGCTGACCTCCGCATGCCTACGGTCCTGCATTTCCTGGAAGAGCAACCAGGTGGAGACGCCCGAGCCGATGAAAAGTGCCCCTGCCACTGCGGCAGCCGCGCTGAAGGCCAGCTTGTTACGTCGGACCGTTTTCTCGAAGCGATCCCATCGACTCGGTGGTCTGGCCACCACCGGCTCGTCATTGAGATGACGCTGGATGTCCCGGGCCAGGCCGTTGGCTGTTTCATATCGTCTGGCGCGCTCTTTCTCGAGGCACTTCATCACCACCCAATCAAGATCGCCCCGCACCAGGTGGATAAGTTTCAGCGGCTCGACCTGTCGATCCCTGGCCGCGGTGGCCAGATCCGCATTTCCCATTGTGCTCAATTTGGTCGAAGGGCGCACCGCCTCTTTCTGCCGGATCGTGTGCCGCATTTCCTCCAGGCCGGCCGCGAGCAAGTCCTTGCCTTCAAAAGGCGTCCTGCCGGTGAGCAATTCATAAAGCAGGACCCCCAGGCTGTAGATGTCGCTGCGCGTATCGATGTCCACACTGCTTAGCACCGTTTGCTCGGGGCTCATGTAGGCCGGAGTGCCCAGGAACTGCTCAAAGGCTGTAAAGAGCGTCTGGTCCGTCAGGCGTCCTTGCGTCGCTTTGGCGATGCCAAAATCGATCACCTTGGGCACGGGCACGCCGTCATTGACCGTCACGAGGATGTTCGAGGGCTTGAGGTCCCGATGGATGACACCTTTCTGGTGCGCATGCTGAACGGCCTGGCAAACCAGGACGAACAGGTCCAAACGCTCGCGGGTCGAGAGGGAGTTTTGGTCGCAGTAGTGGGTGATGTTGACCCCGCGCACCAATTCCATGACAAAGTAGGGGCGGCCAGTCTCGGTAGCGCCGGCATCGAGAACCTTGGCAATGTTGGGATGGTCCATGAGCGCCACGGCCTGGCGCTCGGCTTCGAAGCGGGCAATGACGTGCTTCGTGTCCATACCCAGTTTGATAACTTTGAGCGCGACGCGGCGGTGGACGGGCTCTTCCTGCTCGGCCATATAGACCACTCCGCAGCCGCCTTCGCCGATCTGTTCAAGCAATTTGTAGCGGCCAATCCTGTCGCCCGGCTTTTCGGAGAATGCAGCCGACCACGGAATGGTTCCTCCAGGCATGGTCGCGGCGCCCGGGTCGCTATAGGCGGGTTTTTCTAGGAAATCACCCGCCGGCTCATCCACGCGAAGCAATTCATCGAGCCGTTGCCGCAACTCGGCGTCCCCGGCGCAGGCCTTATCGAGGCAAGCAGTGCGCTCTGAGCCAGCCAGCCGCCGGGCAGCGTTGAAGATCGCCACCTCGCGTTCCGTAAGCTCACTCATGGGTTCGAAAGCATGTTCCAAGATATTAAACGAGAAGACGAGAGCAAAAGGCGCAACGAAATGTTGGCTGGCGTGGTCGCCTTGGGCGTTCTCAAGCTTTGCCATTTTCTCTGCAATGTCGACAGCGCGGGGTTTTGCGACACCAGGAGCCAGGTGGCCCTCCGCGGCTAGGAGCGACGCAGCTTTGGTATCTCGCTCTGCAAATAGGCTCTTCGCCTCTCGATAAAAGATTTCACTCCGGCAATTCCCGTGTGGAGATCCCCTGGCGGACCTGGCCAACGCTTCCGATCCAATTCCGCTGCTGCCCTGATTTCCTCTTCGAGTTGGTCAAGGACAGGAAACAGCTTGG
>JANXQE010000326.1 GCA_025356925.1 Limisphaerales bacterium
ACTGGCGCAGCGGCGGCGCCTGAACCGACCTTGAACTTAACGTGCAGTTGGTGCCCCGATGCCAAAGCGACTACGTCCTGCAACAACCCCATGTAATTATCTTTCAGCCAGACCTCGCAAAAATCGTTGGCCACTTCCAACACAATCCCATTGACATCCTGACCACAGGCCCGCAAAGGAGCAAACCATAGGTTGTAGGTGTCCGGGCTGAGCATCGAGCGCAGGTGCTCTTGTGCGGCTGCCCATATTCTTTCGGCGGAAGCTTGCATGTTTTGTCCCAAAAGCCCGATTTTAGGCCGTTTTATTCACCTAACCACTTGCCGCGCGTTCCTGAGTGCTTTCGGCCAAGGCTTGTACCACCAAAGTGTCTGCAAGCCAACAAAATCCACAAAAAGGCTGAGCCCCGAGCCCGAGTCACACGAAAAGCCCTATCGTAAGTGACTTATGATCATAATATTGCAAACGCATACCATCAGCTCCCGGCAAGAACTCTGTTTCGGATCGAACAGGTCGGTTCTGGAGTCCAGTGCGGGTGCATTTTTTTATGAAATCCGGCCAAAGGTTGCGAGGACAACATATTAACTCTTGTTCACGAGTTATTCACAGGCCTTTTCCCTTCGATAAATCCGTGCTTTTTGACAATTGTGTAACGAAAAGCGAGCGCCTCGGAGTCAAGTCGCTCGCTGATCAGCCAACGTCGTTATACGTCGTAATAGAGGAAAAACTCATAGGGATGAGGCCGCAGACGCAACGCATCGTGTTCCTTCCGTTTGGTCGAGATCCACATCTCGATAAAGTCACTGGTAAACACGTCGCCCTTAAGCAGGAACTCATGATCCTTTTCCAGACAATCCATCGCCTCTCCCAGGCTTCCCGCCACGGTGGGCACTTTCTTGAGTTCTTCCGGTGGCAGTTCGTAGATGTTCTTGTCCAGCGGTTCTCCCGGCTCGATTTTGTTGACAATCCCGTCCAATCCGGCCATCAGCAACGCCGCAAACGCCAGGTACGGATTGGCCGCCGGGTCCGGCGGACGATACTCCAAGCGCTTGGCTTTGGGATTCTCACTATAGGTCGGGATCCGGATGGCCGCCGAGCGGTTGCGGGAGCTATAGGCGAGATTGACCGGAGCTTCGTAACCGGGCACCAGGCGCTTGTAGCTATTGGTCGTCGGATTGCAGATAGCGCACAGCGCCCGCGCATGCTTCAGCAGCCCGCCGGCATAATACAAGGCCATCTTGGACAAACCGGCATATTCATTGCCGGCAAACAGTGGCTTGCCCTTCTTCCACAGGCTCTGGTGGGTGTGCATTCCGGAACCGTTGTCCCCAAACAGCGGCTTGGGCATGAAACAGGCCGTCTTGCCATGCTTGCGCGCGATATTCTTGACCACGTACTTATAGACCATCATCGCGTCGGCCGCTTTGATCAGCGTGTCGAAGCGGTAATCGATTTCCGCCTGGCCTGCGGTCGCCACTTCGTGATGCTGGCGCTCGATTTGGACGCCCAATTGTTCCATCACCAGGCACATCTCGGTGCGGATATCCTGTTGCTGGTCTGAAGGCGCCACCGGGAAGTATCCCTCTTTATGCCGAATCTTGTATCCCAGATTGGGCATTTCATCCCGGCCGGAATTCCAAATTGCCTCTTCCGAATCCACGCTGTAGAAGGTGCCGTTGCTTTTGGAATCAAACTGCACGTTGTCAAAAATGAAAAACTCCGCTTCGGGCCCGAACACCGCCGTATCGGCCAAGCCGGTGCTCGTCAGGTACTTTTCAGCTCGCTGCGCGATGCCGCGCGGGTCGCGGATGTAGGGCTCTTTGGTCCCCGTCTCGGCAATGGTGCAGGTCAACGACAGGGTCGGCTCGAGGCAAAACGGATCGATAAAGGCCGTGTCCGGGTCCGGCATGGCCAGCATGTCAGAAGCTTCAATGCTCTTCCAACCGCGGATGCTCGAGCCGTCAAAGCCCAAACCTTCGTTGAAGATTTCCTCGGTCAATTCGCGGATGGGACAGCTAAAATGCTGCCAGGTGCCGAAGGTGTCAACGAACTTAATGTCAACCATCTTGGCGCCGCTCTTTTTGGCTAGGTCAATTACGTTCTTGGGTGTGCTCATTGATTTGGTTCTTGGTTGTGCTTATGATACGGGCCCGACTCCAAGTGGAGGGGCTTACACTGACAGTTCCCGAAATCACTCTTCAATGAGGCCGTGGACACGAGCGATTTGCTTCGGGTCGCATACAGCGTCGGTTGTTACACCGCCGCTTCGCCGGTTTCTTCGGTGCGAATCCGAATCGCGTTATCGATGGTACTGACGAACACTTTGCCGTCGCCGATCTTCCCGGTTTTGGCGGCTTTGACGATGGCGTCCACCGCCGCCTCGACTCGGGAATCAGCCAACACGATTTCCAATTTGATTTTTGGCAGGAAATCCACGGTGTATTCGCTGCCCCGATAAATCTCGGTGTGGCCCTTTTGCCGGCCAAAACCTTTGACTTCCGAAACCGTCATGCCTTCGACTCCGAGGCCGGCCAGAGCTTCTTTGACGTCTTCCAACTTGAATGGCTTGATGATGGCATCGATCTTTTTCATGTCGTCCTTCCGCTCGTGCAGGGGCGGATACTAACAACCAGCGCTCCGGTGTAAATAGGAATGTTGAGAAAAACGAGGCGGCCGAGATCCTCCGTGACAAAACCCGCAATTCTCTCGAACATCAGTGACTGATCCGAGCGCCAAACTCAAGCGGCCCGTGTTCCCTCCTGCGGGTGGCGGGAACCGGTTGAAACTTTGAACGTTCAAGTCCGAATGGGAGTCACGGCGGGTTTGATCGGTGCGGCCTTGCTCGCGCCGGGGCTGGTTTTTGCTGAAAAATCGGGCGTCGGGGCCGGGACGCTCGGGATCGGGGCCAAACCTGTGGAACGCCAAATCACAACCACCCGCGCCGGCCACATCCTAACCACCACCGGTGTTTGGTCACCGGGCGGTGAGTGGATGGTTTATGACACCCGATTGACACCGACCGG
>JANXQE010000336.1 GCA_025356925.1 Limisphaerales bacterium
TGGCGCAGCACGCTTGCCCAATCGAAGGATTGCGGCGCCAGCCGCCACAGGCGTTGCGTCTGCCAACACGCGATGACCAACGGAGCAACGGTGCCAATCAAGACTCCCATCATCATTCCCAGCGCGCCCTTGTGCAGGACGAGGACGGCGAACGCGGCGATCACCAGGCGGCCAATCCCGCCGCTGAGCATGCCCCACCCCAGCCAGAAAAAATTCTGTTCGCCTTGCAGCAGGCCCATGAACACAGGCGACCACAGCGTCAGCAACAGTATCGGCATCGTGATCCACACTCCCGCTGAGGGCACACCCCAAAATTTTATGATCGTGCCTTCCAGGACGAAAACGGCCGCGCACGCGACAACCCACAGCCCAAGCAGGCCGAGGCAAATCAGGCGCAGCATGCCGGCCAACTCTCGTTCGCGCCCGGTGGCCACTGCTTTGGCGGTTTGCTGCGCGAACACCATCTGCAATGGAATTCCCGGAACCAGCATCACCGCCGTTAACAATGTAATGAACAGTCCGTATTCGCTCTTGCCGGTCTTTTTGGCCAGGAAATGTACCGCCCACATCAGGATTCCTCCGGCAATGTTGGCGATCATGAGCCAGCCGCTCTGCCGGAAGAACGCGGCGCGTTGCGCGACTTCAGTCACCGGCGGATTATCAATTTTTTCTGCAAGCATGCGATGTGGCCTAAGAACGGCGGTTGGAGATAATTAACACGAATGAAGTTGGTCAAGGCAGCGAGCGTAAAAATTTCGCCAGCAGCTCCTTGGCGCGCTCGACCTCGGCGATTTCAACCCATTCGTCGGCAGTGTGGGCCTGGGCGATGTCCCCCGGACCGAAGACGACACTGGGAATGCCTCCTCCCGCCAAAACGGCTGCATCCGAGAAATAATGCACGCCCGCTGGCTTACGCTGCCCCGCGAGACGCGCGAGTTGGACCACGAGTGGAAGCGCGGGGTCGGTTTCCAATGGATAGCACGGAGCCAGTTTGTTATCTGCGCAAACTGCCTGCAGGCTTTCCCGCTCCAACAATTTCTGAATCTCCCGCCGCACACTTGCTTCTGTTTCACCCGGCAGCGTGCGCCGATCCACGAGGATCCAACACCGGTCAGGGACGATATTGGGCTGGGTGCCCCCGCTGATGACGCCGACGCTAATGCTGGCCCGCCCGAGCAGCGGATGGCGCCGCCGCCTCAAGCTGGCGGCGTAGTCGGTCTCCAGGAGATCGACGATTCTCGACATCTCATGCACCGCGTTGCGCCCCAATTCCGGCCGGGATCCGTGGGCAGATTTGCCCCTGGTTTCGAATCGCAGCCATAAACTGCCCTTGTGCGCGGTCACCACCTGGAGGTTTGTTGGCTCGCCCACGATGGCCAGGTCCGCTTTGAAACCGCTCGCGGCCAGTGCCCGCGAGCCGCTTTGGCTGTTCTCTTCATCAACCAGTCCGACAAATACGATTTCTGTTGCTCCCGGCCTCTGACCTCCTTTGGCGAGCTCGCACAACGCGCAGACCATGGCGGCGACCGAACCTTTGGTGTCACAGGCTCCGCGCCCGTAGAGCCGGCCATTCGATCGGCGCGGGATGAACTGCCGGGGCGTGGCATTGACGGTATCCAGGTGAGGCGCCAGCAGGATTCGCTGGCGAACCTTGGCTTTGGGCAGCAGTCGAACAACGAGGTTCGCGCGTTGGGGCAGAGCTTTCTTGAACTCCACCTCGAGCCCCGCCTGGGCCGCCCCTCGCGCCAGGAATTCGGCGACTCGAGCCTCACCGGCCTTCGGATCGCCAGCGGGGAGAAGAGCAGGATTCACACTGGGGATCCCGATCAGTTCGCGGAGCAATTTTTCGGTATTAGTCATCCAAAACGCTGGCAAAAATGCTGACACAGCTTATGAACCAGCCCGGGAACTGTCGAGAAGGGTTTGGTTAGCGTTTGCTAAAACGCGCGGTTCTGCTACTCGTATTTTATGCACTATTTCGTCCAGCGCAGCGAGTTGCGGGACCTTTACGAGAAGGTCGCTGCGAGGGAACGCATCTCCGAGGCGGAAGCGCTTCGGCTTTTCGAAAGCAAAGATTTGAATGCGCTCGGCGCGATCGCCGATCTGGCCAGAGAACGGAAGGTGGGCGACCGCGCGAGCTACATTCTTAATCGCTACATTAATTACTCGAACTATTGCATCTTAAGCTGTCAGTTTTGCGCATTCGCTCGGAAAAAGCGTGATGCGGACGGTTTCCAACTCACGGTCGCACAGATCGTTGACAAAGCGCGCGAGGCCTTGAGCCTGGGCGTCACCGAGCTGCATATCGTCGGCGGTTTGCATCCGTCGCTCCCGTTCAGCTACTACACCGGAATGCTCCAGGCGCTAAAAGCGCTGGATGCTCGGTTGCAATTAAAGTGCTTTACCGCCATTGAAATTCTGCACCTGGGCTGGCTGGCCCGGAAATCCACCGAAGAAACCCTGCTCGAGCTCAAAGCCGCGGGCCTGGATTCACTGACCGGGGGAGGCGCCGAGATTTTCCGGCCCGCCATTCGCTCAGCCATTGCCAAGGGCAAAGAGTCAGCCGAAGAGTACCTGGACGTGCATCGGACCTGGCATCGGCTCGGCGGACGCAGCACCTGCACGATGCTTTATGGCCACGTTGAATCGCTCGCGGACCGGGTCGATCATCTGCGCCAACTGCGCGCGCTGCAGGATGAGACCCATGGCTTCGTCGGATTCGTTCCTCTGCCTTATCATGCGGAAAACAATCAGATCCCGGTGGAACATGGACCCACGGGGTTCGACACCCTCCGGACCCTGGCGGTGAGCCGGATCTACTTGGATAACTTTTCGCATATCACGGCGTATTGGGTCGGCCTGGGCATGAAACTGGCCCAGGTCGGCCTTAGTTACGGGGCGGACGACCTTCATGGGACCATCCTCGAGGAGCATATTTTCCACATGGCCGGCGCCCAATCGCCGCAACTGCAAACTGAAGCTGAAATGATCAAAGCAATTCGCGAGGCCGGCCGAATCCCCGTGCAGCGGAATACTTTTTACGAGCCGCTGAAGTATTGCGAATCGGCGGTTGGAACCACACAGGACGAAAATGGCGCGCCCTCGAAATTGCTCGAAGGCAACCTGGCGACGGCGTAAGATCGTTCCCATGGCATCCGAGGAGATCCCCAAGCTCCGCATGGCACCGCCGGACCCGATCGAGACGGTCACGCACCGGGTCGAACGCGAACAGCGCTCAGCCCACTTGCAGCGCGAATCGAATCTGGAAAAGTCGCTGGCGCCGTTCCGCGTGGGGTCCGTGAGCTATCTCAACGCCGCACCGCTGACCCGCGGCATCGAGGACGAGGTCGTTTTCGCAACGCCTGCAAAGCTGGCCGACCTGTTGCGCCGGGACGAATTGGACGCCGGGCTGGTAAGTGTGGTCGAGGTTTTGTTCACGGATCGGTATGATATCCTCGACGGAATCGCGATCGCCTCGCTGGGTGAGGTCAAAAGCGTCCTGCTGGCTCACCGCCGGCCTCTCGAAGAAGCCCGGGAGATTTTCTGCGATACCGCGTCGCTTACCAGCGTCGAGCTGGTTCGCGTGCTCTTGGCCGAACGCGGATTGAAGCCCGAAATCCGGGCGCTGGCCAGTTACGATTTCGCGGCTCTGCCCGACTACGCGTTGTTGATCGGCGATCGTGCTCTGGATCTTTTACTCGGCCCACACGAGCATCAGATTTGGGACCTGGGCGCGGCCTGGTTCGACCTCACGAAACTGCCTTTTGTTTATGCGGTCTGGGCACTGCGTCGCGGCGTGGAGAATTCAACTCTCAAACGTCAATTGCGTGAGACCCGTGATTTCGGTCTGGACACCCTCGACTCGATTATTCGCACGCGAACGGAATACGACCTGGATTTTCGGCAGGATTACCTCGGCTGGCACATTCATTACCACCTGGGCGCGGACGAAAAGCGCGGGCTGGCCAAATTCGTCGAGCTCTTGCGCAAGCATACGGCGCAACAGGTATTTGAGCCGCGCTTCGTCACGTAGCGCCGGGTGATGACGCGCGGGCCGCGCGGTCGAAGCTTTGCTCGTTGGGCGCGAAGCGTCTTGGAGTGCGGCGGGTCTGCGCCGCTTTACGTCGTGGGCGTCCGAAAAGCGCCACGGCACTGGCGCACTCCAAGACCTTCGGGACCCCGGGTGCAGTTCAAGGAACCCCGGGGCTTTGTTGGGTGTTCAGGCCAGGAGAAGGAAGGTGATTCCCCGAGACCTGGCCTCAAATTGGCCACTCGACTCAGCCACGACCAGGGTTTTCATTCCCGGCCGCAGCTCGGCGATGGCATCGTGACCCGCGGGTCCCAAGGTGAGCAAAGCCGTGGAAAGCGCGTCAGTTTCCGTGGCCGAAGGTAGGACAACGGCTGACAAAACAGCGTTATGCGCGGGTTTGCCGGACCGGGGATCGATGACATGCCCAAAGGTCTTGCCCTGGGCGTGAAAGAATTTCCCCCAAATTGCGGAGACCGAGAGGGAGGTGTCGCGCAGGGCGACCGTGGCAAAGGGCCGAGGGGCTTCGTCCTGCCCAGGTTCTCGAGCTGGGGTTTCAGCAACTGTCTCGTCGTGTTCGCAAAGTGATGGTCGCGGCGGCCGGCGGGAGGTCGGCGCTCCGCGTTTATCGGGGCGAGGGATCTCGATTTTCCACGCATCGGCGTCTTGCGGATGCCCCAAACCGTAGATGGTGCTTGTCCCGCCGTGCACCAAGGCGCTGGTGATTCCAGCATCGCGCAATACTTCGACCGCGCGATCGATGGCGTAGCCTTTGCCAATCGCACCCAAATCGATCATCACGCCTTCGCGCTCGAATCGAACGGCGCACCGGTCACGGTCAAGGTGAACCAGGTGCATGCCAACCCTGGCGCGCGCCGACGCCAGGTCCTCCCCGTTGGGCAGATGACCGGAGCCCCCCATAAAACCCCAGCACCGGACCAGAGGAGCGATCGTCACATCGAACGCCCCCGCTGTTTGCTCAGTCAAGCGCTGCGCATGTTCCAGCAAGCCGAACACACTGGGCGTCACACGCACCGGTTGGCGGGCCGCCTGCGCGTTGAGATGCGCGATCTCACTGGTTGGCTTGAACAGGCTAAGCTGAGCCTCCAGCCGCTCAATCTCATCAAGCGCCTCTTCCCCGGCCGCGCGCAACGAGACCGGATTGTCGCCGGACAAAACGATTTCAAAACGGGTCGCCATCGCGTGGCGCGCGAGCTGAAGGAGAGCCATATCAAAGGAAAACGGGTTTCGCAGGCTGAACCCGCGAAACCCGCTCCAAATGTTTTCGCTGGATCAGGATTGAGCCAGGGTGCCGTAGGTAATCGGGGCGATTTCTTTGCCGCTACCGTCGCTGATCTTGCGGGTCTTTTCGTCGAAGAGACAAGTCGTCTTCAGCCGATCGGACATTTCAGCCAGCGAAATAACGGTCTGAACACGGATGGCCAGGTCGATGTTGGCATTAGTTTGCTGCCCGGAACGAATGCAATCGAACCAGTTCTTTTCGTGGACCCGAAGGTCCTCCGGCTGCAACCCTGTGAAGGGTTCAGGATCAATCTCCTCGGCGAACTCCTTTTCAGGCACCAGCTCGACGCGCTCACCGCTACTCCCGATATTCAGGGTGGCTTTGTGAGTGTAAATGGCAAAGCCGGGGCTCTTAGCATTCACGCTGCTGCAGGTGATGGTGATCATGTAGCCGCTTGGGAACTCTGCCAGCAACTGGATATGTTCGGCCACCTCTCGCTCAGGGGTGCCCGGGACTGAGAGGTCGCTATGCACGTTGTGAGTTCCAATCGAACTGACGCGCACAGGAAACTCGGGCGTGCCCGAAGCCAGCATCAACGGGTGCAACCGATGCGGGACCAGGTCTCCATACAGCCCGCCGCAGTACCGGTAATATTTGCGCCAGCGATGGAAGTCCTCGTCACTAAATGGCACCCGGTTTTTCACCTTGCCCAGCCAGCGCTCCCAGTTGATGTTTTCAGCCTTCGTTTCGTCTTCGATCAGGTAGTTCCACTCGCCCGGGATGCTGTTGCGGCAGTAAAAGCCCTGGCCCCAAACCAGCGCGCCGAGCTTGCCACTCTTGATCAATTCCGCGCACTTGTGCCAGCCAGCGGCGGAACAGCCCTGGGATCCGACCTGGTAAACCTTTCCGGTGCGCTTGACGGTGTCGTAAACACTGAACGCCTCACCCAGGTAACGGGTCATGGGCTTCTCACAATAGACGTGCTTGCCTGACTCCATCGCCTCGATCGAGATCTGCGCATGCCACGGGTCGTGAGTGGCGATCAGCACCGCGTCAATATCCTTGCGATCGAGGATCTTTCGGTAATCGTCGTGAACATCGGCCTCTTTGAGCTCGGCCTTGTCTTGAGCGAACTTGCGGCGTTTGTTGAAAACGTCCGATGCCGCTGCCACAACAGTGTTGTTCTCATTGCCCTTATCGTGGATGCCGACCAGGTGATTCTGGCCGATCCCAAAGCCGATGCCGACGATGCCGACGGCAATGCGGTTGTTCGCGCCCGCAACATTAGCCGAGGGTGCCTGGGTTTGACCGTAAACCGGCGTCTTGAGCACCGAAGTTGCCGCGATGGCAGCCGCCGCGGTCGCTGCTTTCTTGATAAAATCCCGACGCGGGACACCGCTCGGGGAGGAAGATGCTGATTGTTCCATATGAAGTTATTTCGATTACGATATCACTACGATTATTGACGAAGAATAATGGAAACAAATTCGCGGTCAACATCACAAACTCGCCAAAGTCCCTCCTTTCACGATCCACCGTTGGACGTCGCGACCGAGTTCCTTGGGCCAGTTCGCTTCGGTTGCTGTCATAAACACCTGGCCGCGAGCGACGTGGGCTCGTTCGAGCAGTGGCAGCAGTCCGGTGCGCCGTTTGAGATCCAGTTCGCCCATGATATCGTCCATTAGCAGCACCGGCGGCGAGCCATGGAGCCCGGTCAGGTATTCGGCCTGGGCTACCTTGAGCGCAATCGCCAGCGTGCGCTTCTGGCCTTCACTGCCGAACTGTCCAGCCGGACGGTCATTGAGCAGCATTTGCACTTCGTCCCGGTGCGGCCCGATCAGGGTCGAGCGATAGGTCCGCTCGCGCGCCTGTGATTGCGCCAGGTCCACGGCGAAATCATGCTTCACGCTCGACAGATAATCCAACCGCAGGTCTTCGGCGTCATTGGAAATGCGACGATACGCCAGGCGCGCCAGGGGCGAAAACTTCGGCACCAACTCGTGGCGCAGCCGCATGATCACTTCTCCCGCGCTGATTAACTCCCGCGAGAAGCTCTCCAGGGCAGCGGCGTCCACGAGCGGCCGTTTCAACAACGCGTTGCGCGAGCGCAAGGCCAGCGCATAACGCTGCAGCAGGGATAAGTATGTCGGGTGCGTTTGCGACAGCAACAAGTCGAGAAACCGGCGCCGCGCCCGGCCCGGGCCTTTGACCAGCAGCGTGTCCTCCGAGCAAAATACCACCGTGCGCAGCACTCCCAGGTAATCCGTCAGCTTGCGCACGGGCTGGTTATCGAGGCTCAGGCTGCGTTCGCGGGCCGACCAGTACATTTTGGTCTCATGCTCGCCCTGGCCAACCACCTGGCTGCCGACGAAATAGCCCTTTTGCCCGTGCCGGACCATGTGCGCTCCGCCGATGCCGCGAAACGATCGTAACGTGGCCACCAGGTAAGCGGCCTCCAGGATATTGGTCTTGCCCTGCGCATTGTCGCCAAGCAGCAAATGGAATCCCGGAGCAAAATCGACGTCGAGCCGCGCGTAGTTGCGGAAATCGCGAAGCCTCAGATGCGCCAAATGCATGCCATCCCTTTGGGGTGAGGTCGATCCCTCAGCTTTCGGTTCGCAGCTTTTCCAACACCTCGGGATCGCGCACATCGACCCAACGACCCTCGATTTCCAGCCCGGCCAACTTGTGACCGGCCTGGACCATGGCGCTAATCGCATCGGTTAGCTCGTATTCGCCGCGAGGGGACTTTTTTAGTGCCGAGGTAAACTCGTAGATGGCGGGTTTGAAAATATAGATGCCCGCGTTGTACCAAACTGGCTCACCCGGCTTGAGCCGGCCTTCCCGATGAAGTTGCTCAAGTTGCTCAACCGAGGGTTTTTCGACAACCCGCTCCAGGCAGAAGCGCGCGTCAAAGAAGTTCAGCCCGCCTTTGGTTACGTCCTGGCCGCGCGTAACGGTAATCACCCCGGAGAAGTTCCCCGCCTGGAACCGCTCGATCATTCGGCGATAGGTTTCGGGCGGAACCAGGATATCGCCGTAAGTCAGCAGGAACGGCGAATCGGCGACAAATGTCCGGGCGGGTTCGGGCGCTTTGCCGGTGCCGTCCTGAACCAGTTGCCGTCCATAGCTGACACTCGCCTGCCATTGTGAACCATTCCCGAAATGGGCTTCGATCACCTCCGCTCGAAAACCCGTCACGATAAAGAAGTTCCGGATGCCCGCAGCCAGGATCCCTTGGAGGATATGTTCAAGAATCGGCTTGCCCTGCACTTTAAGCATCGGCTTCGGAACCTCATTGGTGAGGTCGCGCATCCGCGTGCCTTTACCCGCAGCTAAAATCACGGCTTTCATGCTCACAGTTCTACGGCTTCGCGTCGGCGTTTGGTGAACTTCGCCCAATGGGTATATCCAGCGCCCCGCGCCAACTGAACGGCGTCGCTGAAATTCAGCCCCACCTCGCCGGGCGCGTGCGCGTCTGACCCGAAAGTGATGGCGACGCCGGACTGGGCGGCCAGGTTCACTATGGCTGGGCTGGGGTAAATCTCTTTGCACTCTTTGCGCAGACCAGCGGTGTTGAGTTCAATGGCCACGTCGTTTCGGCGGGCTGCTTCGAGGAAGCGCGCAAACAGAGGCGTGCAGTCCTGTGTCGGATAAAAGCAAAACTTCTTGCACAAGTCCGCGTGGCCGATGATATCGAACAACTTCGATTCCGCGGCCATCGTCAAACGGTCGAAATACGCGCTCCACACTTCCAGCGCGTTGCGGGTCTTCCACTCAGCGAGCTGAAGCGGATTGTCGAGCGCCCACGTTGTCGAAACATAGTGAACCGAGCCGATGAGATAATCCCAAGGATGACGTTGCGCCAGGTCTCGGACCCAATCCTCATAGCCGGGCAAAAAATCGACTTCGAGAGCAAGTTTGACCGACAACTCCGGGTATTCGCGGCGGGCTCGCTCAACGCTGGCGACGTATGCGTCCAGTTCCGAGGCGCGCATACGCCAGTCGTCAAAACCATCCTGCCGCATGGGGTTGTGGTCAGAAAAACCAAGTTCGCGCAGTCCGACACGCACCGCCTGGGCGGCCAACTCGATCGGTTCGCCCGTGGCATGCCGGCACAATGGGGTGTGCGTATGATAATCGGCGGGCAACATCAGGGCGGAAATCTATTGCAGACGCGCCGGAGCGCAAATCTTTTGACCAAAAAAAACCAGGCCAGTGGGTGAATTGACCACACTGGCCCGGAGCAAACAGCCGGAGTCCGACTGATAAAAGCCGTGCGCTATTGAGCTGGCGCGGCGGCAGGTGTCGCGCCCGCCAGCTTTTTGGCCGCTTCGATCAGCTCGTTCACCACTTTCTTTTGAGGCTCGGTGATGGTGGTATCATTGGCGAGCTTATCGAGCGCCATCAAGGCGTCTTCGTACTTGCCGTAGCGTACGTTAAAGCCAACCTGCGTGACAGCGGTCTTGAGTTCCGAGCTGGCATCCGCAAAAGCCGCGTTCAGCTTCGGTATGTCCACCGTAACTCCACCGATTTGGGGCGCCGGTGGCAACTTGTCGGATTTGCCGCAGCCCCCGCTCAGGAGAAGAGCGGCTGCAAAAAACCCTAGCAATAGGTTAACGGTCTTCATATTTAGGCATAAGATTCTGCTTTTGCGGTCTCAGAATTAC
>JANXQE010000111.1 GCA_025356925.1 Limisphaerales bacterium
AAAATCTTTCAGACGGTTCGTGGTGAGGTCCGCTCCGGTTAGCCTGGTAACGCGGTAACCCATTTGTTCGATGGCCTCGGCCACGCTGTCCCCTGCACCGGGCACGTAACCGATTTGCTTACCCCGGGTCGCCAGATCGAAGCTGACGGCCTTCATGCGAGCGGGCGGTTGGAGCAATTGCAAGGGAACGTGTTTGTAGCCAATTTCGATGCGCTGGTTGCTGTAAACCGCTTCACCGATCTGCGCACTGGCTCCAAGGGCGGCCGTTTCCGGTCGCGCTGGCGCGGCAACCGTGAACGTGAACCGCTCCTTTTTCCCGACGTCGGCCAAATGAAATGATTGAGTGGCCGGCGCGATTTTCCAATCAACGGGTGCAGTGAGCTTGAGCGTGCCGGAGGAATTGGGGCGGAAAGTGGTGACCTCAATTTCGACCTGGCGCGAAGAACCGGGTGCAAAAAGCGTCACATCCGAGTTGAACTTAAGTGTCACGGGCGGGATCACATCCAGACGGCGATGGGTCCCGGCCTGGAGCGGTTGGTCGGGAATGATGAGGGTTTCGCCTCCGATTTCAAAGATTTGCTCGACCGGAAATGAGGGCGGATTTTCTGGCTGCCCGATGAGTGCGGCATCCTTCACGCGGAACATTCCTGTGCCCGGCTCTTCACGCAGCCAGTAGGGCTGGCAGAAACCTGAGCCCAAAGGAAGCGTCTGCGTGGAATCGCGTTCACCGGGTTGGTTTTGGCGAAGTTCGATCGGCTCGGTCAGTCCGCGGTTGATGGCTGGATAACGCACGCCAACCCAGCGCACCGGGACGCTTGAGCCCACGGATGCCCGGTGGTGCAGTTTCAACGACTCGCCCGGAACTACTTCGGCCTGCGGAATCGACGTTTCGACTTCGAGACCGAGGCAGGCTTGCAGGGTATGATCGATTTGTTTGCGCTTTTCGTTCACGACGCGATCCGCTGGCAGTTGAGCCAGCAACTTTCGCAGCTTGAGCAACGCAGGCACGCTGGCAGCGGGTTCCTGGGAATTGAATTGCGCGATGAGTTCGTCTGCCTGCTTTCCAACTTCATCGCCGCCGGGAAAGCGGCTCCACGTGGTATCGACACCATCGAGAATATCCTTAGTCGCTGGTTCTCCGCCGAGGAGTTGAAAAGATTCGGACCGCGCTCCGCCTCCTCCCCCGCCGAAACTACCGAAGCCTTGGGTCTTGTGCATGGCCCGGCTGCGGCCGGCAATGGCCGCGAACGATTCGCCGGTCGCCGGATCGTTGCCACCCGCTTCAATTTGCAGCGAGTCAGCGGCGCTGCCGCGGCCATTCATCAGGATGCGTTTGGGCTGCCAAGGAGTCAGTTCGCCGAGTTGCTCGGGGAATGCGTTGGTGTCGCCGGCGAGTTTGAACGCTTCGACCGCCAGCACTGCCGAGGCGGTGTGGTGGCCGTGGGTTCCTCCGGGTTGAGTTGAAAACCGGGTGATGATTACATCCGGGCGAAACGTGCGGATCACGCGCACGATGTCCGCAACCACTTGTTGCCGATCCCAAATCCTCAGTGTCTCCCGGTAGTCCTTGGAAAAACCGAAGTCAATCGCGCGAGTGAAAAACTGCTGGCCGCCATCAAGCCGTCGCGCCGCCAGCAATTCCTGGGTGCGGATCGCTCCCAGTTGCTCGCCAAATTCCGGGCCGAGCACGTTTTGTCCCCCGTCGCCGCGCGTCAGTGAGAGATAGGCGGTGCGATAGTTTCGTCCCCGCGCGAGGTAAGTGATCAATTGCGTGTTCTCGTCGTCGGGATGCGCCGCGAGATAAAGAACCGAACCCATTTCTCGAAAAGCGCGCAGCTCCTGTAGGATCGCCGGGCCAGGAAGAGGTTCTGACCCGAAAATCGGAAGCGACCCAAGGACCGCGGTGGCACAGGCGAACCCAACAACGACTCGGCGCGCGCGGGTTTTGTGCGCATCCGGTGCGGGCCAAATGGCTGGCGTCATGATTTCACGAGCGAGATGAGTTCATTTGCGTTCTTGGCTTCGATTTCATGAACGCAAACGAACGGGATCGCCGAATAACCTGGAGCCCCGGCGGCGGATTACTTTTGCACCGAGAACGCCACAGAGTATTGGGTGTTTCCCACATCAACTTGATCACGCCGCCGCCTGACGGGTTTTTCCCCACCCACATGGGAGTGGCAGGGCTCCAAGTAACAGGGTTGTGACAACAAGCGTGGCTTTAATGGTTTTCATGAGTTTTCTCGTTGTGGTTTTGACAGGGTGTTTGGTTTTTGGAAAAGCTAAAATTCAGTCAATTTGACATGAAAATCAAATCTTGGTTCATCATTTGGGTGGTTGCCAGTACTGCTAACGCTCGAACCCTGGCAAAATCACCGAGGCCAGAACAGCGCCGCTGTCGGGAACCATCAGGCCGTTCCAGCAACCAAGCCTGAACCATCCCCTGTTGATTTGGTCAACCGTGCTTCCGTGGGACTATCCCAAATCGGCTATTCGGAGTCCATGGTAATCACAGGCTCCCTTCCTCGCCTTGTGGGCTGGGGTCGGTCCAGCCTCGTTTTCACGAAGCGCGCTTTATTGAACCTGCAAAAACACCGGCGAAATGATTAGCTACGGCTTGCCGCCGTGAAAAATCTCAGATGCGCGGTGCGAAAAGGCTTTGCTATCAAAACATCGCAAAGTAATTAACATACGAAAATTGTGAAATTCAAACGCGCCCTAATCATTACCACCGTGCTCAGCATTCAAACCCTTGCGGCGAGAGGAGCGCCGACAGCTCCGCAGTATACCGTGGTCGACTTAGGCACGCTCAGCGGCGGCAATGCAAGCCAGTGCTATGGCATCAACAATTCCGGACAAGTGACTGGCGAGTCCTCCACCACGAACGGGGTCCCTGGTTTCTTCGGCTCTCATGCGTTTTTGTATTCTGGCGGTAGCATGACCGACCTTGGCGTGCTCGGGGGCAATTTAAGTTATGGCGGCGCTGCCAGCGGTGGCTCCGGCGTTAACGACGCTGGGCAGGTGTCGGGCTCGTCTGCCATCACCAACGGCAGCGCCACACATGGCTTTTTGTACTCCAGTGGCGGCATGAACGACCTCGGCACGCTCGGCGATCCAAGTCAGGTGGGCAAACTCGGCGGCCCCGACAGCTACGGTTTTGGCATCAACAATTCCGGGCAGGTGACGGGGTATTCTACCATCGTGAACGGCAGCGGTAACCATGCATTTTTGTATTCCAGTGGCCGCTTGTCCGACTTGGGTACGCTCGGCGGCAGTTCCAGCTACGGCTATGGCATCAACGATTCCGCACAGGTCGTGGGCGAGTCCACGATCACGGGCGAAAGCGCCACTCATGCGTTCTTGTATTCGGGCGCCGGCATGAGCGACCTGGGCACGCTCGGCGGCACTTCCAGCCATGGCTATGCCATCAACAACTCTGGGCTGGTGACGGGCTCCTCCGACTTCTCGGGAGGAGGCTATCATGCATTTCTTTATTCCACCAATGGAGGTATGAGCGACCTGGGCACGGTGGGTGGTACCTCCAGCATCGGCCGCGGCGTCAATGGCTCCGGGCAGATCGTGGGCGACTCCTACATCAGGGGCAACAGCGCCGATCATGCGTTTTTATACTCGGGCGGTGCCATGAATGATTTGAACAATCTGGTGTCCAAAGGGCAGATGGCTGATTTTAGTTACCTTCAAGTTGCGAGAGGAGTTAATGACCACGGCTGGATCGCGGGCAATGGCGTGACCACCAACGGCGCGATGCATCCTTTTCTAGCCATTCCCGTTCAAATTTCCGCTCTCACGAAGCTTCCCAACGGGCACATCCATCTGCAATGCCAAGGCGTGCCCAACCGGGTTTACCGCATCGAAGCTTCAGCTGACCTGAGCGCAAACAGCTTCTCCACACTGGCCTCAATCAGTTCCGATCCGACCGGCGCCTTTCAATTCGAGGATCTGAACGTCGCCCTTATCAGGTTTTACCAGATCGCCTATCCCTGAAAAGCTCCCCGCCGATGGAGGAACTCTTCGTGCAATTTCCCCGGCCCATTCGGCCCGGTCAAAAGCGCGGGCGTGAAGTTTTTCAGGTCGAGATCGAGGGCTTTGGTAATCGTTCTTCTGTGGCGTCGAGCATATCCCGGCACCGAAGCAAATCCACGTGTCGTGAAAACTAGCAACGGAGATGATCGGCGGCGTGAACCGAATGGTTGCCTCCACCGAGATGAAATGGCCGTGTCCAACAAGCTTAAGAAAATTCAACTCTCCGACCCCGTCATGGTGTTAATAATACTCCAATACCATTCACTGACCCCTGCTAGGGGACTGGGTCGGGCTGTAACAGGCTCGACCCGGAGGTGTCTCACGACGGCTATCAGCACAGTGAAGCCGGAGAGAGGAAGACGCCATTCAAGCCGCCTTGGCCCATTGGAAAATATCCTCCCGCAGACCACGAATTGGTTCGCCCGGCTGGTTGCCTTCCAACAGGTCCAAACGACCTTGGCTGGCGACCGCGCACAAGTATCTCCGCGTTTCCCTCGAACCATGGTGCAATCCTTCGGTCGGCGCGACCAAAGCGACCAAAGCTCCAGGAAGCCCGGAACGCACTTGGAGCCAAAGGTTAACCCACAGGTAAAAAGCCGCTGGCAATCGCTCTGCCTCATAAAGTGCAACCACAATCACATCAGCTCGCGCCAGGGCTGCCACGCTTTTCGAATACGTTCCAGCCTCGGTGAGGTCATCGATTTTCCACTCGGTGCAGTGGATGGCCGCCTCGCCGACCAATTCGACAAGTCGATCCTGCACTCTTCCGGCCCATTGTCGGGTCGGCGCATCCTGATAAACGATGGCCACATTGAGCGTATATTCCGCGTCCGAGCAGGCAATCGACAGTCGATTTACCGTTTCATTTCGGTCCTTAAGAATGGTCTGTTTCATAAGCTGCATAATTCACTTTCCAATATCACCAGACCACAGCCCGGTTGCCGCGCCAAATTAATAGCAGTCTCGGAAGCGTCAAAAATCCGTAAACAGGGTACAGCGGCCTTGGAGGCATAACTCGTGGAGATTGGCTGGTGTGGCGCTGTCAAAGGCCCGAAGCGATCTCTGGCAAGGCCAGTGGAAACGGAAGTCGGCGGGGGCTACGGCAACCTGCTGCAGCTTCCCTCTTAGTTGCAGGACAGTCGTTATCGCTTCTTGCCGTGGACCCGCGCCGCGACTTTCAGTCGCAGCGCATTGAG
>JANXQE010000377.1 GCA_025356925.1 Limisphaerales bacterium
GGCTGTCGATTACACAAGGCAGCTCGTCACCAACTCCGGGGCGACATTCGGCGACAAACTGGATTACCTGAACCTGCTGCGCGCCTTTCAAAGTACGGACGCCGGCTCATGGCTGGCAAATCTCAAACAACAAGTAACCAATTCTCCCGTCGAGGCCTTCGCCTTGGGCCGTTGGATTGCGCGCGCGGAGAGCCCGACCAATGCGCTGCAATGGCTTTCAGGGCTGTCCAGCGAGGTGCAGACCCGTCAACCGGTTCCATTAGTCATCACCGATTGCCAGATCGCGATCAAAGACTGGGCAGCCCTGGCCTCCACGGTCCAGGACGAAGATTGGGGCGGGGCGGAAACGCTGCGACTCGCCGTCGAGTCGCTGGCGCAGCGCTCGCTAGGCCACGAGGAAGACGCGCGAAGCCTGTGGCGGCAAGTGAAGCGAGAATCGGCTCGGCATCTGGACAGGCTCTACGCGCTGATTCAGCTCACCAGCGCCTGGGGCTGGGAGGCCGAGCGCAAGGCAATGCTCATAGAGACCGTGAACGCGTTTCCTCGCGAAAAATGGGCCGTGCAGGCGCTGGTGGCCCAACTGCACGACGCGGGCGAGACCCAGGAACTGGAAAAGTTGCTGTCCAAATTGTCGTCCGCGAATCCCGGAAGTGTGGAATTGAAAGGCTCTCTGGCGCGCGTCCGCTTGCTCCGAAAAAGCGATCTTCCGGGAGCTTACAAGTTGGCGAAGGAAGCCTACGACACGGCGCCGGATAATCCCTTGATGATATCCACGTATGCCTATTCGCTCCTGCTGCAGGGCCACCAGAATGAAGCCGTGATCGTGCTCGATAACCTCAAGCCCCAGGCCTTGCAGATTCCGTGGGTCGCTGCTTGTTACGGCATCGTCCAAGCCCAGTCCGGCCATAAAGACGCCGCCCGAGACCCGCTCGAGCGCGCGCGGGCGGCCAAGCTTTTGCCCGAGGAAATGGAATTGGTGCAACTGGCAAGGGGAGCCACGAATTGAGCTGGAACCGCTGATTAGCGCCAATCATAATCAGCGTTGATCAGACGATTCAACAAGCTAAAGCGCAGGAACGTGCTCCCAAAAAAGGTCTCCGTTGCCTCTGTTTTCTCCTGTGGTTTTCTGAATTCGCTTCCCGGCCGCGCGCCTTCGCGATTGTCACAGCGTGAATCAGCGTTGATGAGCGTTTGTGACCGTTGGCTCCAGGATGGGCGGTAACGGTATCTCGTACCATCTTAACCGCCGTCCCGGCAAATCCATGCCGAAGCCGAATTGATTATTCAGTCGCGCCGCGGCAGGCTGTTTCGCGAGTTCACTCGTCCGCTACGTGGCCGCGATTGAAATCAAATTCCCCCAGCACTCGGCCCGAAGCCGCCTCCCGCAAAATGAAGCGGATTCTGCCTTTCGGCAGGTCGTGCTCGGCAAGGCGCGCCGGCCGTGGCAAGGATTGCTCCACCTCCTCAAGCTTCTCCTCGTATTCCCGTTGCGTGAGCAAGCCCTGGGAGCGCAGCGTCAGGATATCAGCCAACTGACTCCGCAAATCCCAGTGTCTGTCGTTGCTAAGGCCCGTGGCTTTCCGTTTCCCGATCATAACTCGCAATTTCGGCGCCAGATTAACAAGCGAATGTTGAGGTGAAATGTCGATCGTGAAAACTCCAGGTGAAGCTGAGCTGGCCGGTCAGCGCGCCTCTGCAAGGAAAACATCCGCGGCCTGGTTTTGAGCAAGGTCGTGCCAGGGCAACTTGGTACGGAGCGAAACGAAACGGTCGTTAGCGCAACTGTTCGTCACCAGGTTGTCACCACACCGCCGTTTGCTCGCGGTCCTCAGGATGCCTTATAATCAATCAAGTAAGGCACCCAAACGGCCACGGCCGCCTATCTGGTGGAAGAAAAACAGGCCGATTTCCTTCTGGTGGTCAAAGCCAATCAACCCAAGCTCTTCAAAACCACTTCCTATCGGCCACGTTTTCGCAGTGCCGCTCGAAATAATCGCCACTTACCTATCGACTTAGTCAGTCGTCCGCTCCTGGATAAGCACTGACGGGCTATCCTCGTCGGCCAATTGATCGCCAAATAAAAAAGCGCCGCGGAAAGCGGCTCCGTGTTCGCGCCGGGTGGTGCCGGGTTAATTTGTAATGTCGAACGTCGTGCTCTCTTCGCGAATCGGGAGGTAGATCTTGTACCATTCCTTCTGGGCCGGGCTGTCCACATAGGCTTTCAGCGCGGCTTCATCGGCAAACTCCATCACGAAGGCATTGGCCTTGTCGCCCTGCACCTTGATGGATTTGATCCAAACCCGTGTGATCCCTTTGTAAGCCGCCGGCAATGCCTTAACGCCGTCAAGCGCGGCCTGGATCTGTTTCGGCGTGGCGTCGGCTTTCCACTTGACCGTCACGACATGGATTACGGTCTGGGGTGCGGTTTCTGTTTGTGCAGATACCGTGTTTATCCCAAACGCCAGGAGAACAGCGGTGAAGAGGCTCGTTGCGAATGTTTTCATAGTTGTATTGAGATGAATTGTTGTTCGCTGTGAAAGGTAATTACCAGCCCGCGCCGAGCCAAGGGCAAACTCGGAATGAGAAAACAGAAGTCAACATAATGGCCTCCGCTCCGAGTGCTCGGTGCGCGATGTTTTTACTGCTATTGCCGGTCTGGGCGCGGGAATGGCATCCGCGCCTTTATCCGCCTGGGCTGCCGACGAAGTTGATCCGAAGGTGGCGTCGATCGTGTCCTAATTTGGACCCCAGATCCGGACATTAATAATCCCAAGGATTATGATGGACCGGGCGATCAGCATCCAGAGGAGCCATTGCTTCCAGTTCTGCTCCTTTGCGGGACCAACTATTTTCCGTTTGCCGTTGGACTTCAAGGCGAAGACTCTAAATCAATCGCCCAGCACCCGTCTACCGGGTGTTGTCCTAAATCATTTGTAGCACAATACCCTACAGCTTCGGCGTTTGAAGAAAACGGAGGTTGGCGATTTGGTTAATCAACGCGGGAGGAAACCCGCAAACCTTGCGTATGCACAGAGAGGCAAATCTCGTTCGAGCTAACGCCACCGTCCTCCAACCCAAACATAACCGTGGGGATGTCGTTCCCAACGTCCCCCGACCCAAACTGCATGAGCATGCGGACGGACAACATAACGTCCGCCGATCCACACCCAGCGTCCACCAACGCCGATTGACCAATATCCGGGAGCCCAAGCGCAATCCGGGCTGGGAGCAACCGGAACAACTTCAACCTGCGGTGGCGGAGGAGCTTCTGTCACCACCGGGGCATCCGGTGGTGGAGCGACCGGACCGGCTACCGCTTGTGGCTGTGGGACAGGAACATACACAACCCTGCGCTCAACACAGCCAACGGCCAGAGCCGCGATGCCGATTGTTGAACTCAGCCAAAACCCTGGTTTCACAATTTTATTCTTCATACTGTAGGTAATGACGGAAAGTTAATGGAAAACTTGAACAAAAAAATCAATCAATTGCAGATTTTAACCGTAACCTTCAACCCATTCAATCTCGTCTCCGCGACCCCATAAAAATCTCAAGCTTTAGATAACCCGCCCGGCTAAAATTGGCCGCTCCGCTACATCCCGACAAGCCATCATTCCTCTTTCGGTAAGACAGTAACGCAGGGCCCAGGATCCGCCTATTGGGGAGAATCCCTACTCGTCAGTCTCTCCCTCGCTACCCCTCCGCCTGGCTCTTTCTCTTGCGCAGAATGCTTCGAATACTCTAGATCAACATAGCCATACTTATGCGACCAGCGTTCCCAATCTTGTTTGCCACGGCCCTGACCTGCGGCGCCGCCGATCCGCATTGGAAGCACCTGTCCAGTGCCTCGGGAGAGCTCCCGGTTCCCGGAACTTCGACCGAGCAAACCGGGGCGCTCGTGGTGGACCTCGACAAAGATGGGACTAACGATTTCGTACTCAGCTTCCGCAAGGACGCCCCGGCGTTGGTGTGGTACCGGCACGCGGGTAAAGGCTGGGATCGATATGTGTTGGACCCCGATTTCCTGACAGTCGAGGCCGGGGGCGCGGTGTACGACATTGATGGCGACGGAGACCCCGATTTGGTGTTTGGCGGAGACTGGCAGAGCAATGAGGTCTGGTGGTGGGAAAATCCTTACCCGCGGTTTGATCCGAAAACCCCATGGAAACGGCACCTGATCAAAAAAGGCGGCGCCACGCAGCACCACGATCAGGTCTTTGGAGATTTCCTGGGCACGGGCAAGGCGCAGTTGGCGTTCTGGAACCAGGGAGCAAAGAAGCTTTTTCTCGCGGAGATACCAGCTGATCCCCGACACGCAGAAGCGTGGGAACTCACCGAGATTTTCTCCGGGGAAGCCGGAGAAGCGGGCAAGACCGAGTTCAAATACGCCGAGGGCATGGCCGCCTGCGATGTCGATGGGGACGGCCGGGTGGACTTGCTTGCGGGGAACTTATGGTTCAAGCATCGCGGAGGCAAGAAATTCGATCCGATCCAGATCGGCTCAATCGGGGGCCGAATCGCTGCCGGGAAGTTCAAGCCCGGGAAATACGCCCAGGTTGTGATCGCCCCGGGAGATGGGGTTGGCCCACTGCGCTGGTATGAGTGCGTGGGCAACCCGGAGGTAACCAAAGATTGGGTGGGACACGACTTGTTGGGCCGGGACATGGTCCATGGGCACAGCTTGCAGGTGGCCGATATCGACGGAGACGGTAACCTGGACATCTTCGCGGCTGAAATGGCGAAATGGACGGAGCGGAGCAAAGAACCGGATAACCCGGCGGCGACCGCCTGGATTTTGTACGGGGACGGCCAAGGGCAATTTCGCAAAACGGTATTCGCCACGGGCATCGGCTTCCACGAAGCGCGGGTGGCGGACCTGAACGGCGACGGCCGAATGGATATTCTGGATAAGCCCTACAACTGGGAAGCGCCGCGGGTGGATGTCTGGCTGCAGTTCGGCGATCGGCCCTGAGTCTAAAAGACCGGAGGTTCCCACGGCAGGGCATGGGCTTCGGCAACTGCCTTGTGAGTGAGCTTCCCTCTCAGGATGTTGATGCCGCCCAACAGCGCTGGCTGAACTCGGGTTGCTTCGGCTAAGCCCGAATCGGCCAGGAGTTCGATGTAGCGGTAGGTGACATTGGTCAGCGCCTGGGTGGCGGTGCGAGCGAAGGCCCCGGGCATGTTGGCGACGCAGTAATGGGTGACACCTTCCTCGACGAAAACGGGGTCGTGATGAGTGGTTGGGCGCGAGGTTTCGGCGCAGCCGCCCTGGTCGATCGCGATGTCCACCAGCACGCTGCCGGGCCGCATTCGGCGCAGCATCTCGCGGTTGATCAGCTTGGGTGCCCGCGCCCCGGGCAAGAGCACGGCGCCAATCAGCAAATCGACGGCCGGCAGCAACTCCAGCAAATGCGCTTCGCTCGAATAAAGCGTGTGGGCAGTGTGGAGAGTGATATCGAGAAAGCGCATGCGTTCGAGGTCTACCTCTAAAATCGTGACATCGGCGCCGAGTCCTTGAGCCATTCGCGCCGCGTTGATTCCTGAGGTGCCACCGCCCAGGACCACGACCCGGCCCGGCAGGACTCCCGGCACTCCGCCGAGCAGCACGCCGCTGCCGCCGTTGTGCTTGGCCAGAAAATATCCACCGACGAGAATGGACATCCGGCCGGCGATCTCGCTCATGGGCTCTAACAAGGGCAGGCGCCGATTCAGTTCGATGGTTTCGTAGGCCAATCCGGTCACACCTGATTGCATCAGCGCCTGAGTTAAGGCGCGATCGGCGGCGAGGTGAAGGTAGGTAAAGAGGAGTTGGCCGGGCCGGAGCAACGGATACTCAGAGGGTAGCGGTTCCTTGACCTTAACTACCAATTCGGCAGTTTCGAACAGGGCGGCGTGGTTCTCCAGCATCGTGGCTCCGGCCTTGGCGTAATCGCTATCCGGGTAGCCGGCACCGGTACCGGCACCGCGCTCGACCAGGACCTGGTGGCCGCGTTTGATGAGCTGATAGGCCGCCGAGGGCAGCAGCGCGACCCGATATTCCTGTTCCTTGATTTCTTTTGGGACGCCGATGATCATGGGATTGGATGGATCACGCTGTCACCTCCAACGCCTTAACTTCTTGCGGCTGGAGTTGAGCCTGGGCGCGATGCGCCAGCGCAAGCATAGTCACCGAGCCAGCGGCCTGGCGTTCGGCGTCCTGGATGCGTTGGAACTCGCCATAGACCTCTGCCCGGGTGGGCTCATCACGGGTCGCCAGGTCCTGGCCCTGGTTGGCGCGCAACGCCAGCAGGATGTCATGACAGGTGATCGACTCCATCAGGCGGGCCGGGAGGTAGGCCGTTTCGGGTCCCGCCACCTCCACCACCAGTCGAGCGGACGCCAGCGTCTGCATGAGTTGGCGGACCAACCGGCTGGGCACACTCAGCTCGCTGGCCATTTCCTGGATCGTGCACGGCGGGTCGCACCGGAGATAGTGCTGGCCCATGAGAGTCATCAAGCGCAAGGCAACGAATTCACGTCCGCGCTGGTTGATATGTTCAACCTGCTTTTCCTCGAGGTAGGTGGCCCGGTTCTGAAAGGCGTAGGCGACCTGGCCGCCAAACAACAGGATTAACCAGGAAAAATACAGGCCAATCATGAAGACCGGCACCAGCGCGAGACTGCCATAGATCCGGCTGTTGGAAACCACGCGAGACACATACAGCACATTCATCAGGTTATTGATGTGGAACAGGACGCCGCCCACTAGACCGCCTACCAGAGCGGCGCTCCAGCGCACCTTCGCATTGGGCATCAGCATGTAGAAAGCGCCAAAGGCCAGGCACAAGACCAGCACGGGCATCAAGTGGAATCCGAGGCGAAACAGGAAGCTGCCACCAAAAGGCAAGGTGGCTAGAAATTGTCGGGTACCTTCCAGGTTCGGCCCGGTCACCAACCCCAGCACGACGACCAGCAGGAGTGGCGCCAGGCTCAGCACGCCCCAATACAGCACAATGCGCATGAACCAGGTGCGGCCGCGCGCCACTCCCCAAATGTCATTAAAAGTGCCTTCGATTCGGCTCAGCATCGAGATGGCCGCGAAAATGAGCAACGCGCTGCCAGTCAGACCCAGCGCCCCGCTGCGCGTGTTTTGGATGTACTCGTTAATCTTGCGGGCGACTGACTTGCGGGCCGCAACCACCCGTTCGTCCTCCGCCAGCGAGGCGGCCGACGTTCTGTTGGTGACATCGCTGTTGCTGGAAGCCAGCGTTGCCACCGGATTTGTGCCTTGGTTGATCTCCGTCCCGCCCGCGCCGGCATTGGAGTTGGGGTCATCAACCGCGCCGGCGACAGTGGTGCCGATCGTGGCCGGCGGAGTTACGCTGGCGACCAGTTTGGCGATGAACTGGTCAATGCGCGCTTCGCCTTCTTGCTTGAGAAAGCTGCTGGTGATGCTCATGACGACGGCCAGCATCGGGATGAGCGCCAGCAAGGTGGCATAGGCCAGGGCGGACGCGCGAATCGGACAACGGTTTCGCGCAAAACTGCGCCAGACCAGGATCCAGAAATGAAAGAACTGCCTCCACCTGGAGTTTTTATCTTCCCAGGTCTGGGCGCTCTCATCCAGGAGCTCCCGGGCGCTGGCGCAGAGCCGTTCAAACCTGGAAATCTTCTTCGTCATTGCAGCTCGATCACGCTAACAGAGCAACTTGGCAAGTCAATTGTGCCGCTCGGCGTCCAGCCCCCCCCCCGCTGCTGCGACCCTGGGCGCTTCTCGGTGGTCCATGGGCCACGGACAGCGGCTACTTCGTCGCGTTCCGTGGTGAAACCATGGCAGTTACTTTCCAAATGTCCTGGAGCGGATGCTCATCCAGCAGATTGGGATAAATGCCTCTTACCTTTTGATCATTAAAATACGTGAAGCCGGCGTAAAAATAAATTGGCACGATCGGCAACTCTTCCGCGACCAGAATGGATTCCGCCTGGCGAAACAGTTGAGCCCGGCGAACCAGATCGGTCTGCTGGTTGGCTTCCAGGATCAAAGCATCGTATCGAGGATTCTTCCAACCAGTCCGATTGTTGCCGCTGTTGCCGACATACATGTCGAGAAAGGTATTGGCGTCATTGTAATCGCCGACCCAACTGGAGGCCGAAAGGTCATAATCCAGCCGGGACTGGGCGCTGTAGAAGATCTTGCGTTCGATTTGGCGCAGCTCGATTTCGACACCGAGTTCCTGGCGCCACATCTGTTGCAGTTCGATCGCGATTTTCCCCTGAATCTTCGCGCCGCCTCCCGCGGCGGAAAAGTACATATACTGCAGGCGCGGGAAACCCCGCCCGCCCGGGAAGCCCGCCTCAGCGAGCAGGCGGCGCGCCTGGGCCGGGTCGCACCCAAGGCCCGTGGGGGATTGGTAATTTGCGACTCCGTCCGGTACAAAATGTGAGGCGGCTTTTTCGCCGCCGACGGTGAGTTTGCGAATGATCTGCTGTTT
>JANXQE010000394.1 GCA_025356925.1 Limisphaerales bacterium
GTCTCGTTCTTGGTGGCCGGGTTCAAGGAGCAGAGGCTCTGCCTCTTGCTGCGCTGTCCGGAGTTTGGTGCGGCCTGTTTCTCGATCCCGATGACGTACTTCGGCCCGGCATCGGAGGGTGCCACCGAATCCAAAGTAAGCACTAAATAGAGCGGAGCGATGTTGGTCACCACAATGCGGTTTGGCCCGACACTCTCCCGCAGGAGCAGGTGTCCGTCGGCGGCTTTCTGCCAGGGCATCGGGTTGAATACGCGGTTGGGCGGGCCAAAATCGATCACGGCCGGGGTGGCCAGACGTTTCAAGGCCTGCTCGGGAAGGGTTAGATCCAGGTTCGTCAACGGCTTGACTTTGGGGTGCAGGACGGCGCTTTTCATCTGGTCGAGTTTATCCTTCTCGCTCGAGATAAAAAATGGCAGCACCGCCACCGCCACGGACAGCCCGACCAAAACCACCCCGAGGATGACCTTTTCGTAATGTTTCTTCAGGAAATCCATCTTATTTGGCGGGGAGCGGTTTCACCATGAACAGGTTAACAGTGATTTTGAGAAGCTTTTCATCCAGAACCGTCGGCAACCCGCCGCGGTTCGCCGGGACGGAGCCCGACGGGGGGGGCAGATAGGTCTGCTGGGGAGGAGGCGTGCTAAGGCCCCGCAGGGCAATGCCGCCGAGGTTCTGCTGGCCGCCGCCCAAACCGTACCGGGCGGCGAAGGCGGCTTGGGCACTGCCTTCCTGCTGTTGCCGGCTCATCGCCTCTTCCCGCATCGGGTTAGGAACCATGACCGTGGACATGACCGGAAAAGAGGTCGGCTCGGGCGCGGCGACGGCGGGAGCCAACTCGACGTTGAGGCTTTTCACCAGGAAGGCATGGGACGAACTCGCCAAGCCGCCGAGCACTGCGGCCAGCTCTGAGCTGAAGCAGCGGAACGTCAGTTCGTAGGGAGTCACCACGGCCAGCGCGTTGGTCTCGGTCTTTTCACTCAGGTAATCCGTCTGCAAACCGAACGAATCATCCTGGGAAACCCGTTCCCGGCGCAGGTTATCAAGGGCATTGATCTTGGCGTCGAAAAGAATGTCAGCAATCGCTTTGATCTCGCCGAGCTGGATCGCCAGCCGGTTCAGGCTGCCGGGCGCAAATGAAATTTTGGATTTCTGCGAGGTAAACGAGAAACTATAACTGTCCGGCGGCAACGCTACGCTGGCGTTCGTGGCGGCCGCGCGCAACTGCTCGACCGTTTGGCTCAAGGCAGCCGAGAAATCCCGGTCAGTGATTTTCGCCAGGTCCGGGATGCGCGGGACCGGCTGAAAATAAGGGCCGATTTTTTTGAGGTAATCACGCAACTGCTCCCGCTGTTCCTTGGCCAGTTGGATGTTGTTAACCGAGCCCGAGCCCGGGTGAAGCGGCGCCGAGTTCAGGCGCTTAAGCTCTTCGTAATCGCTGTTAAGGGTGGCCAGAACTTCGTTGTTGAGGCTCCACTTCGAAAAAAGAAACCAACCGGCCAGCCCCATCAGGATCAACGCCACCAGGCTGCCGATCACGAAGAAGAGATTACGTTTAATCCAAGACATACTACAATTTGAAAGGGCGCTTTAGTCCAACGGTGAGCCCGAAGGTGAATGTGCCGGTCGCCTCCTCCGCACCGATTCCCTTGCCGTCGGGATCCGTCCAGTCCGGATCGAACAACGGGCTGGACTTGATTTCGTTGAGCATGGAATACACGACCTCTTTGTTGGCCTCCGGGGAGATGGAGCTGAGGCTGACCGCGCGGAAGGTGATCGTGACGTAAGCGATCTCGTTGGGACCGCCTTTCTTTTTTCGCGCCGGAGTAGTGGTATCGACCGTCACCTCGGCGGCGGCTGTTTCCGTGGGCCGCGCTGATCGACTCAGGCCATAGCGTTTGCGAAACGCCTCTTCGGCGGCGGCCTGAACCTCGGTCCGGCCCTGGGCGGCCGGCTCGCCCGGTTGTGCTGACATGTCCATATCCGCACGCGGAGCGGCGCTCACGAACTGCTCGATCCAGACGCCCGTGTCGGTCCGAAACTTGGCTTTCATCCCGCCCTCGACATTGGTCATGACGCGGCGCAATTCCGACAGCACGTCGGCCCAGTAGTAACGCTCGGACATCCAGTTGACCATTTGGTCCACGTCTTTCTGGGTCTTTTGGAGGTTCGCACGAGCGGTTTCAAATTGCTGCGACTTTTGCTTGAGCGGCTCGACCTCCGCATGCAAGGCCTGGAGCGCGTCGGTCTTGGCGCCCGCCAGCTTGTCGAACAGCAATCCAGTGGCAGCCACGACCGCGACCAAGCTGAAAACCGTGGCGATCAGGTAAGGTTTCTTTTGGTTGAAGCTCTGCCATTTGAGCGTGCTGTCCGGCATGAGGTTCAACTCGACCGGGCATTGGGCCAAATTCCGCAAGCCCAGGCCAACGACCTCCCCCATGGAATGCGCGACGTGAGCCAGTTCCTCCAGGTTGATTGACGGGCCGATCTGGACGTTGCGCAGGGGGTTGAAATACTCGACGGGCACATTGAGTTTTTCGGCAAAGAATTGCGCCGTGTAGGGCATGATCGAGGCGCCGCCGGACAGGAAGAGCCGTACGGGAGCCGAGCCGCCCTGCTGGCCGCGGTAAAACTGCATGGTCTGGTTGACCTGGATATGCAGCCGGGTCATGAACTGGCGGGCAATCTTCGAGATGGCTGCCTGGTCCTGGTTCTCCGGTTCCTCATAGGCGCCACCCAGGCTCACGAACCCCTCGCTGATCTTGACCTTTTCCGCCACGTCGAACTTCTTTTTGGATTCGTTGGCAAAATCCTGGGTGATCGAATTGGCGCCTAAAGTGATGCTGCGCGAGAAAACCTTGCCTTTTTCGAAAAAGAGCAGGTTGCTGGTTTTGGCGCCGATGTCCAATAACATCGTGCAATCCTCCAAATCGCCGTAGTTGTAGCGAAAGGAATTACAAAGTGCCGCCGGCGAGACGTCCGTCAATTGCAGGCTCAGACCGGCCGCCTCGGTAACGCGGAACAGCCCCTCGACGATGTCGGCTTTGATCGCCACCAGGAGCACTTCCAACTCGCCGCCCGCGGTCGAGCCGAGGATTTGGTAGTCCCAGACGACCTCCTCGAGCGGGAACGGAACGTTCTGCTGGGCTTCGTATTGAATGATCTGGGTGACTTTGCCGGCGTCAACTGGGGGCAGCTTGACGAATTTG
>JANXQE010000463.1 GCA_025356925.1 Limisphaerales bacterium
TTTAGCCTTGGTGTCAGTGGACCGCTGCCGTTCGATAAAAACCACCATATGCCCGGTAACATTTCTCAAGCCCGTTTCAACCGGTCGAGCAGTTTGACGTGAATGTTTCCGAAACCGCCGTTGCTAAAGACGCACACGACATCGCCGCCATCGGCCCCTGCTCGCACATGCTCCACGATCGCGTTGACATCGGGCAAATAGGCGGCGGATTTCCCGCGCGCTTGCAAATCCTGCATCAAGCGGGCCGGGTCGAGGCGCTCGGCGGCGGGCACTTGCTCCAGACGCGCGACTTCGCACACTACCACCGCGTCGGCGTCGGCAAAGGCCTCGACGAGCTCGGTTTGAAAAACGTTTCGACGCGTGGTGTTGGAGCGAGGCTCGAATACGGCCCAGATTTTCTGTCCTGGAAACTTAATCCGCAATGCGCGCAAGGTCTCGCGGATGGCGGTGGGATGGTGCCCGAAATCATCCACGATGATGACTCCGCCGCTGATGCCACGCACTTCCATGCGGCGTTTGATGCCCGTGAAAGTGTCGAACGCGGATTGAATCTGCGAGTTCTTCAACCCGCAATGTTTGGCGCACGCAACCACGGCCAGGGCGTTGCGGACGTTCAGTTCCCCCACCAGATTCAGGTGGAATTTGAAGCTGGGGATTTCAAATTCGGTGGCGGTCGGCCCCAGGCGTAAGTTGAACGCGCGCACGCTGTTTTCTTCCCCGAGGCCAAAGCGCTTGACCGGGCAATGGGTCACCTGAAGCAGGGAAGAGAGATTCGGGTCATCGCCCTGGCGTCATCAGGGGAACCGCTGGTACGAAGGCATCTTCCGCGATCTTCCCTTCGCAGATCTTCGTCACAGGACCGGTCATTAAAATGGAAAAGTTGCTCCCGATTTCTATGGCAATGGCCCCGCCCGGCATGTGGACAGTTAGGGAATCGTCGCACAGACCCAAGCGGTGCGCCACGGCTGCGGCCGCGCTGCTGCTGCTGCCCGAGGCCAGCGTGTAACCAGCGCCCCGCTCCCAGATCTCGATTTGAATGTTGTTCCGATCCAGCACTTTCATCAACTGGACATTGATCCGCTTGGGAAAATCAGGATGGGTTTCCAGGATCGGTCCGTATTGGGCGGCCATCTGGGCGCTGATTTCCGGCAACGGCAGCACGCAATGCGGATTACCAATCGTGGCCGCGCAAAATGAAAATGTCCGATCCCCCGCTTGGATTGTTTCTCCCAGCACCTCCCGCCGCTTGCCTCTGACCGGGATTTCGTCGCTCCAGAAGCTCACTCGGCCCATTTCCACTTGTACGATCTTCCCCCCCTCCCTCACCACAGATTTGACGACCCCGCCCGGCGTCTCGATGGCAAACGCCTCGCCCTTGACCAACCCCTGATCCCACAGAAAGCGGGAAAAAATCCGCAGCCCATTGCCGCTCTTCTCCGCTTCGCTGCCATCAGGATTGAAAATGCGGAGCGCAAACGGGGCCTTCTGAGAAGGCAACGGCCCCCACAAAATACCGTCTGAACCCACCCCGAAGTTTCGGTGGCAGATCAATTTGACCTCCTCAGGCGTCAGCGAGCCGGGAAAATCTTTCGGGTCAATGACCACATAATCATTGCCGAGCGCATGATATTTGAAAAACTTCATTGTCATCCGCCAAGCTAACAAATCGCTGGCGGCCGCAAAGCCCAAACTCGGTTCCTCAAGCCCGCTCTGACGGCACTCCAAACTCCGTAGGAGCCGACGTAAGAAGGCTCTGATCTCCCTTACCGAAAAATGAGTTCTCGCGTCGGCTGCTCCGAGGTTGATGAATTTTGAATCCCCCGTTAGACGGCTCGGCCTTAACCGTCGTCAGTTTTATCTTGCGCTTGGCCACTGACCCCATCAAAAACAGCAGCATGTTTGCTGAAATCCGTTCCATCCATTTTATCGGCGTCGGCGGCACCGCCATGGCCTCGGTCGCCGCCGCCGTCAGTGAAAAGGGACTGCGCGTGACTGGCTCCGATCAGAATGTTTACCCTCCCATGTCCACCTTTCTGGAGAGTCGAAAAATTGAAGTCATGTCCGGCTATGCCGAGCAGAACCTGGCCCATAAGCCCGACCTGGTAGTGGTCGGCAATGCGATTTCGCGCGGGAATCCGGAGGTCGAGATTGTGCTGGAGCGACGATTGCGCTACTGCTCGCTGCC
>JANXQE010000476.1 GCA_025356925.1 Limisphaerales bacterium
TTCGGTCTTTCCGGCGTGTCCCACAGGTCGGCCCGGTCGCAGCCGAGGCCGAATCGGCCCGTCTCCAGGCCGCGCAGCGCCTTTTGGAGCGACTCCTTGAAAGTGCGCCCGATGGCCATGGCCTCACCGACACTTTTCATCTGAGTATTTAGAGTTGGGTCGGCCTGGGGAAACTTTTCGAACGCAAAACGCGGGATTTTGGTGACGACGTAATCAATGGTGGGCTCGAAACTGGCGGGGGTCTCGCGCGTGATATCGTTGCGGATCTCATCCAGCAAATACCCGACCGCCAGCTTTGCCGCGATCTTCGCGATGGGAAAGCCGGTGGCTTTTGAGGCGAGAGCCGACGAGCGGGACACCCGCGGATTCATCTCAATAATGACCATGCGGCCGTTGTCGGGATTGACGGCAAACTGGATATTGGAACCGCCGGTCTCGACCCCTACCGCGCGGATGACCGCGAAGGAGGCGTCGCGCATGATCTGGAATTCCTTATCGGTCAGGGTCTGAATCGGGGCGACGGTGATGCTGTCGCCGGTATGGACGCCCATGGGATCGAAGTTTTCGATGGAGCAAATGATGACGCAGTTATCCCGGCGGTCGCGCATCACTTCCATTTCGAATTCCTTCCAGCCGAGCAGAGATTCCTCGATGAGGATCTCGGAGACCGGTGAGAGTTCCAGGCCGCGCTTGACGATTTCTTCAAATTCGTCGCGGTTATAGCCAATCCCCCCGCCCGTGCCACCCAACGTGAAAGCCGGGCGGATGATCAGCGGGAGCTTGCCGATGCGGTCGGCGATTTGGCGGGCCTCCTCCAGGGTGTGGGCGGTGCCGCTGATCGGCACGTCAAACCCGATGGCGATCATCAGGTCCTTGAACACCTGCCGATCTTCGCCGCGCTCGATGGCTTTGGCGTTGGCGCCGATCATTTCGATTCCGTATTTATCGAGGGTTCCAAGGCGAAACAAGGCCATCGCAATGTTTAACGCGGTCTGCCCGCCGAGAGTGGGCAGCAAGACCAGCTTTCCTGATACGCCGAGGCGTTTCATTTCCTCCATTTCGCGCACGATGATCTTCTCGACGCATTCGGGGGTGATCGGCTCGATGTAGGTGCGGTCGGCAAACTCCGGATCGGTCATGATCGTGGCCGGATTCGAATTCACGAGAATGACGCGGTAACCCTCCTCTCGAAGCGCCTTACAGGCTTGCGTGCCGGAATAGTCAAATTCGCAGGCCTGCCCGATGATAATCGGGCCCGCGCCGATGATCAGGACCGAATGAATGTCAGTACGCTTGGGCATAGCTCAAAAGCGGGATGGATGAAACACGGATAAGATCCCGAATGAAAGGCAAATCTACAGTTCAGGCGCTGCCCGACGGCAGCCGAACCTCGAACGTGCTGCCCACACCGGGCTGGCTCGTGACTTCAATCGCGCCGCTGTGGGCTTCGACGATCGCTTTGCAGATGGCCAGGCCAAGACCGGTCTTGCCCTGGATGCGAGAACGGGATTTGTCCACCCGGTAGAAACGTTCGAAGATATGCGGCAAATCCTCGGGGGGTATTCCCACGCCCGTATCGGCGATCGTCAGAAAGGCTGTCCCGTTTTCGGAGCGCGCCGTTACGCGAACCTCGCCTCGCTCGCGGTTGAAGTGGATCGCATTGGAAAGCAAGTTCGTGACGACCTGGCTGACGCGTTCGGCGTCCCCCAAGCATTCGACGCCGGTCAAGTCGCACCGCATTTCCACGCCTCGCTCCGCCGCCAGCGGCCGGACCAGTTCGACACACTCGCGCGCCACGCGCGAAAGATCGAAACGCTCTTGTTTCATCCGTTCTTGCCCGGCATCCAAGCGTGCCAACTCCAGCAGCGATTCGATCAATTTGCGCATCCGCTGAGCCGCCCGTTGGCAGGCTTGGAGGGTCTCCCGGTATTCCGCGGCGCTGCGTTCGCGAGAAAGAGCGGTTTGCGTTTGGGAAAGAATGACCGAGACGGGGGTGCGCAGTTCGTGGGAGGCGTCCGCGGTGAAACGGACCTGGTGTGTAAATGCGCCTTCCAACCGCGCGAATGTCGAGTTGAGCACACCCGCCAGGCGGCCCAACTCGCTCTCGGTATCGGAGGCGTTAATGCGTTGTGCAAGATCGCCACC
This sequence comes from Limisphaerales bacterium, assembly GCA_025356925.1. Classification (GTDB taxonomy): domain Bacteria; phylum Verrucomicrobiota; class Verrucomicrobiia; order Limisphaerales; family UBA8199; genus JANXQE01. Next base: position 2,146 of record JANXQE010000476.1, read on the forward strand.
GGCGATTTTCACCGCGGTGGCGCTGATCGCTTCGATGGGCCGGATGGCTCGCGTCGCGACCCACCAACCCCCGGCCATTCCGAACGCCAATACGGAAGCCCCGGCTGTGAACAGCCACAGCGCCAGACGATGCATTGCGGCCAGGTCCGGCGCCATCGAGCGGCCCACCAACGCCCGGTCGCCAAAGGGAAAACAAAGGCAGAATTCCCGCAGCTCGCCACGCGTTCGCGTGATCGCGCCAGACCGATCGACCGGCTCGTGCTCGCGGCCGGTTTCGGCGGGCATCGGAACGTCCTTGGGCGCGCCCGGTGAGCTGGCCAGCAACGAGCCATCCTGTTGCCAAACGACATAGTAGAACGCGTTCGTCTGGCCGGCCTCAAGCGCGCCGGCGTGGGCAATAACCTCACGCATGTGTGCGCGCCAGCCGCTGGGATCGTGGTCATGTTTGCCTTCTTTGCCTTCATTAGGCGAACGGTCAGGCGGGGGCCGCTCCCGGGGCGGCCCACCGTGGCCATGGGGATCGGCCGGCGGTCCCGGTCGAAAGGCGGTGATCAAGCGCTGCTGTAACTCTTGATCAATGCGCCGCAACTGATTGCCGCGCGCAACCTGATAGGCCGTTACGCCGAACCCGGTGAGCACGACCACCAGGATCAGGCTGTGCCAGGCCTGGAGCAGCCACCGGATTGACTTGAAGATCATAGCGCCGGATCGATTGAATAGCCGTGCCCGCGCCGAGTCGTGATGAAATCATGACCCAGTTTCTTGCGAAGGTTCGAAACATGAACATCCAGAAGGTTGGATAGCGTGTTGTCGTTTTCATCGAACAGATGCTCGTAAAGCATCGTGCGGGTCACCAGTTTGCCGCGGTGCAGCGCCAAAAACTCGAGGAGGCCGTATTCGCGGGCTGTCAGAGTTACCACCTCGCCGCGCAGCGTCACCGTGCGCGCGGCCATATCGATCAACACCTCGCCAATCGCGAGGCGAGGTTGCGCTTCGCTGGCCGAACGTCGGATCAAGGCTCGCAAGCGCGCGAGCACCTCGTCGATGTCGAACGGCTTCACCACGTAATCGTCGGCGCCGGTGTCCAAGCCTTTGACCCGGTCCCGCACAGCATCGCGCGCCGTCAGGATCAACACCGGGGTCTTTTTGGTCTTCCGTAATTTACTGAGCACCTCCCACCCATCGATGCCCGGGAGCATCACATCGAGCAGGATCGCGTCGTATTCGTAGCTCTCCGCTTTGTACAACCCCTCTTCACCATCCTCCGCGCTGTCCGCGGCATAGCCGTCTTCGCGCAGGGCCTGCAACAGGCTGCCCAGCAAATCCGGTTCGTCCTCGACGATTAAGACTCTCATAAACGGAAGCGATTCGAATTGTCGCCGTTGGTAAACCAAGTGCTGCGCACAACCCGGATCCTATCCACGGCGACCTTAAGAAAACATTAAGCAACACTCCGCGTAAATGCATTTCCGCCTGGTGATGAGACAGCGAGGCCAGGCCGCCACGACGGTTGGGACAACCTCGGATGACCGTCCCCGCGCACCGGCCCTCGGCAACGCCAGAATTGCCCGCTGGCGCAGACGCTGAGCTACCCCACACCTTCCCCAAAAATCACCGAGACAAGCCTCTGGTCCGACAAGAAACATGCTTAATCTTGGCTTAAGGTTCGGTCCGATATTGTCGGCGGCGGTGATGAGATCTGCGCAGCAACCTTGGCATTCGCGAGCGGCGATGAGATTCGCCACCCAAGCTTTGCCGGTTCAGTTGAGTGATCCGGAGGGCGGCACGATAGGCCAGCGCCGGGCTGTCTCGGGAAATATGCCGCCTTGGGGAGGGGCTGGAGGGCCGGTATGGGGCTGCCCTCAGCCCTTCCCTCAGAATTCCGATTGAGACTCTTAACCTTCTCTTAAGGTGCTCCAGGCCAAATTGCCGCCATGACAAATGCACCGGCTCGCCCTCGTTTCCGGAATCATTAACCCGGGAGCGTGCTTTTGGCACCGGCGCTTCGCGGATTCAATAAGCGCATATAAAATCACATGAAACTCGCAAAACGGATACCGGTTCCACTCGCAGTCACGCTCTTAGCCGCCGGCTGGTCGGCCGCGGCCACGGAAGTCGATCTGAGCAAACTTCCACCGCCTTCGACCAAAGCGGATATCACCTACGCCACCGATATCCGACCATTGCTCGAGACCTCTTGCTTCCGGTGCCACGGCGCCGAGCGGTCCAAGGCCGGCCTGCGCCTCGACAGTCTCGAGAGCGCTCTTAAAGGCAGCAAGGAGGGCAAGGTCATTGTCCCGGGGAACAGCAAAGATAGTGTTTTGGTCCTCGCAGTGTCTCAACTCGATGAAGAGAAGGCGATGCCGCCCAAATTCAAGCCAGGCCGGGGCGGTCCCGGTGGACCTGGCGGTCCTGGCGGACCGGGCGGTCCCCCTCCCGGCGGACCTCGTCCCGATGGATCCTCCGGTGGTCCCCCTCCGGGCGGACCCGGCGGCGGAATGCATGGAGGGTTCGGCCCACCTCCCAAACCGCTCACGGCGGAGCAGGTCGGCTTGGTTCGCGCGTGGATTGATCAAGGTGCGCGATAAGTCACTCCTTGGCGCCTCAAACAGCGGTCTTGCCGTTTGACAAGTATCACTAAGAGCCGGGTTCGCGACGACGAACCCGGCTCGACGTGTTTTGGCCATGAGCTTGGGCATGGGTCCTGCTCACAACTGATCAGTCACCTCGGTGGGTGAAGTTTGCCAACGTTGAAGGGTTGGCAACCAGCCAGACAAGCCGAACCTGACTGAAAACTTGACAGCGTCGCGTGTGATGGCAAAATTTAGTCAGATCTGGGGTTGTGACGCATCGACTGCGCTCCGCTAAACTGTGATGAAAAAATAACGATCGTCAGCGATGAAATTGCACCTAATCGTCACCACAGTTGCGCTCGGATTCGAGGTTTCCTTAAAGGTTCAAGCCATGGACCGATGGTCGGCGCTTTCCCAAATCGAAACCCGGGACAACGACAACGCGATCGGCTCGGCTGGGGAGATTTCGCGCTATCAAATGAAACCGGGCCTCTGGCGGCGCTACGCCCAGTCGGAAGCGGATTGGAAAAAGCCTGCCGAGGCATTGGCCGCGGCCCAGGAACTCATGAAAGAACGCTGCGCCAGTTTTGAACGATCCTACAACCGGCGACCGACCGATTTTGAATTTTACATTCTCTGGAACGCACCGGCGCAGGTTGAGAAGCCGCGCAAGGTCGTCCGCGAACGCGCCGAGCGATTCTGCAACCTGGTCTCCCGCGACGATCGCGGCGCCAAGGCCGATTAAGCTCGGTCGCAAGCGGGGTTTGAGCCGTTGGTGGTCTGTTCCTTATGCTTTTACGGCCAGACGATCATCGTTAAGCGAACCTTACCGCTGCTATCCCTCGGCATCGGCTGAAACGCAAAGGTCCCACAGCGCTTTCGGCCCTCGGCCTTCGGATTTATTTTGACCCTGGTGGCTTTCCACACAATCCTGTTGCCCTTGGTTTTGCAAAACTGCAGGGACACGCGCATATGATGAGAGCGAATAGGTTTTTTACCTGGCTGAATACCGCCAGTTGTATCGTTTTGGGGTTTTCCAGGAGCGTGCCAGCGGAAGAGACCGGCGCCAGCTCCGCGGCCGTTGCCCCGAAGATTCCTCGTTTTTCGGTTGATTACATGGACCGATCTGTCCAACCGGGCGCCGACTTCTACCAGTATGCCGATGGCACTTGGGTGAAAAATAACCCGGTTCCACCGGACAAATCGCGTTGGGGTGGGTTTACCGAGTTGCAGGAACGAAATTGGTTTCTCATCCATCAAATCCTGGACTCAACGCTCGCCTCCGACCCACCACCCAACTCGCCGGCCCGCAAAGTCGCCGACTTCTTCCGCTCCGCGATGGACACAAATCGGCTCGAGCGACTTGGGTTCAAGCCGATCCAGCCGGGCCTGAAGCGCATTGACGCCCTAACCGACACTCGGGATTTCCTGCGGTTGCTGGCCGATTTTCACGCGCGAGGCGTCGATGCCTGTTTCAGGCCCTCCCCCGAGGTGGACGAGAAAAATAGCTCGGTTTACGCCTTTTACCTTAACCAGGGTGGTCTTGGTTTGCCGGACAGAGATTACTATCTCAGCGACCGGTTCTCCAAACAGCGGGATGCGTATGTCGTGCATATCGCAAACATGTTCGCCTTACTGGGCGAGGATGCCGCCGTCTCCAAAACCCATGCCGCCACAGTGCTCAGCCTGGAAACCGCCCTCGCTAAGGCGAGCAAATCCCGCGTCGATCTCCGCGATCCCATCGCTAACTACCACAAAATGGCCGTCGCCGACATCGTCCGC
>JANXQE010000477.1 GCA_025356925.1 Limisphaerales bacterium
AAACAGCACCAGGGCTGGATCGAGGTGCAAAGCGAGGTCAACGTCGGCACAACGTTCAGTTTATATTTCCCCGTCTCGTCGCAGTCCGTTCAAAAAGCTTCCGAGACGCAGGACGCCGCCCCGCTGCCCACCGGCACTGAAACCATCCTGCTGGCCGAAGATGAGCCTTCGCTGCGCGAAATGGTCCAGGAGGTCTTGCGTCTCCACGGTTACCGAGTCTTGACGGCGGCGTCGGGACCGGCTGCCTTGGAGGTGTGGCATGGCGAGGAGCGCCGAATCGATTTGCTGCTCACCGACATGGTCATGCCCGGTGGGATGATGGGGACCGATGTGGCTGCTGAACTCCGGCGCGCCAATCCTGATCTCAAGGTCATCTACACGACTGGCTACAGCCCTGGGGCGGCCGGAGCGAGCCATGCTTTCGAGGAAGGAGTCAACTTCCTGCCGAAGCCCTATTCACCGAACAAGCTGGCCGAGATCGTTCGCAAATGCCTGGATACATGAGGCGTTCACCGTTGGATGCGAGCGGAGGCGCCGCGCACGAGAGCTTCGACCTCAGGCAACGAGGCCATTGAAGTGTCGCCGGGTGTGGTCATGGCCAACGCACCGTGCGCGGCTCCGTATTCGACAGCCTTTTGGGGATCATTGAACGCGAGGAAGCCATAAATCAAACCGCTGGCAAAACTGTCCCCGCCTCCCACTCGATCCAGAATTTCCAGGTCCGGTCGCTGGGTGGCATGGTAGAATTGGCCGGCCGCCCAACAGAGCGCGCCCCAGTGATTGTGAGAGGCCGATTTGACAGCGCGCAGAGTTGTCGCGGCAACTTTAAGATTGGGACACGAGCCGACCAGCTCGGTAATCATGGTTTGAAACGAGCCGACCTCGAGGTTGGCGGCCGTGGGATCGAAGCCTCTAACCTCCAATCCCAGGCAAGCGGTGAAGTCCTCTTCGTTGCCGAGGACGACATCCACTTGTTGGACAAGTTGGCGATTGACCTGCTGCGCTCGCTGGAGCCCGCCGTTACTGCGCCAGAGTGAGGGGCGGTAATTCAGATCATACGAGACGACGGCGCCGTGCTGTTTCGCCGCTCGAATTGCTTCCAGGGCTAAAGCGGCGGTGGTGTCGCTCAGCGCGGCGAAAATGCCGCCAGTATGAAACCAGCGAGCTCCCAGCCGGCCAAAGATCAGGTCCCAATCGAAATCGCCTGGCTGGAGTTGACTGGCGGCGGTGTGGCCGCGGTCGGCAACGCCCAAGGCGCCGCGGATGCCAAATCCGCGCTCGGTGAAATTGAGCCCGTTGCGCACCGATCGCCCAACCCCATCGTAAGGGCGCCATTTAATGAAATCAGGATCAACACCGCCCTGCAGGATCAGGTCCTCGATGAGCCGTCCGACGTCGTTATCGGCCAACGCGGTACACAACGTCGTTTTAAGCCCAAAACAGCGCCGGAGTCCCCGCGCAACGTTATATTCCCCACCGCCTTCCCAGACGCCGAAGCGGCGCGCTGAGCGAACACGCCCTTCGCCTGGGTCCAGCCGAAGCATGACCTCGCCCAAGGCGACTAAATCATATTTGCAGGAACCCGCTGGTTTGATCGTTGGGAAAGCCAGAATTACCGCTAGGTCGCGGCTGGAGCTGAAGCCGCTCCAGCGGCCGCCCGGCCTGGTTTGGGTTTCACTGCCGCGTTCTTCCGCTTGAGATACGCGCGACGACGTTGTCGTTTCTCAACCTTATTGTATTGCTTGCTCATGTTTGTTACTGTCCAAAGGCTATCCGATTGTTTAGCAAACTATGCTGATTCGCCGTAACGGATTCAATCTCTATCTGGTTCTCGCTTTGGCGCTGGGACTGGCCGCCGGCTGCACGAGCACCGGCAGCAAGGAAAAAAAAGTGCTGAGCACCCTGCGGCTTCACCTCGAAGCCAGAAGCGACCCGACCGGGGCGCGCACTGAGACCGTCGAGGTTTACCGTGGAACTCCGGTTCGGTTTACCATGGACAAACAACCCTTCCTGACGGAAGCAACCGTCAAGGAAGCGAAAGTGATCGATGTGACTGGCGGGTTTGCCCTGCAGATCCAGTTCGACCGGCAAGGCAGTTGGCTGCTCGAGCAATACACCTCGGCAAACCGGACCAGGCACATTATTGTGGCGAGCCAGTTTGTTGGCCCGGGCGAAGAGA
>JANXQE010000482.1 GCA_025356925.1 Limisphaerales bacterium
CCCGGCTTGAGGCGCGGCTCCCAGGAGTTGGGTAAGGTTGTGTTGCAATTCCAGGATTTGCTCCTGGATATCGGCTGCCTGGCGGAGTTGCTTTGGCGTGAGTTGATTGATCGAGTTCATAATAGTCGGCGTATCAGGTGACGTTGCGTCAACCCATACAGTCATGCTTTGACCGCTGTCTCGACAAGCCCAGTCGAAACTGTCATCGCGTGCCGGAGTCTGACGGTTTTCGAGGTTGAGTCAAGCAATCGATCTGCGCTACTAAATCCCCGCTGACCATGATATCCTTCTGCCGATGAACTCCAAAGCGATAGGCTGGACGGTGGCGTTCTTGACCGCTACTGGCTTTCCCAGCCAGGCCGAGGAGCGTGCAAAACCATGGCAAGTAGGAACACCGATTGTGACCTACTGGGCTGGTCCTGCCATGACCGACAAAACAGCGCAGCAGATGGCCGAAGGCGGTTGGAACCTGGTTTGGTGTAGAGAGAACGAGTTGGAGGTGGCGGCTCGACATGGCCTAAAAGCGCAGCTTCAAGATGGCTTGCTCACACCGGGGTCGCTGGAGAACTCTTCCCACAAGGAGCAGTTGGATGCGCTGATCGAACGGGTCAGGCGGCATCCCGCCCTTTACTCGTATTTCATCACCGACGAGCCGAACGCGACAAATTTTCCAGCACTGGGGAAGCTGGTTGCTTATCTGCGAGAAAAAGATCCGGCGCACCTGGCGTATATCAACTTGTTCCCGACGTATGCGAGCAACGAACAACTGGGGAACCCAGGGGAAAAGATTGCGGCATACCAGGCGCACCTGCGTCAATACCTTGAAATCGTCAAGCCGGCGCTGGTCAGCTATGATCACTACCAGTTCACCGCCAAAGGAGATTCGCCGGATTATTTTCTGAACCTGGCACTGATTCGCCGAGCGTCGTTGGACTCGAGGTTGCCGTTCTTGAATATTGTCCAAGCGGCCACGTGGACTCCCTCGATGCGGGTTCCGAACTCCGACGAGATGCGCTTCCTGGTCTACACCAGCCTGGCGTATGGGGCGCAAGGGATCTCGTATTACGTCTATTGTTGTGCGGGGCACACAGGCGGGATCGCGAATCCCGATGGCAGCCCAACGCCCCTTTACGAAGCGCTCAGGACGTTGAACCATGATTTCGTTGAGATCGCCCGTGAGCTTCAACCCTTGGAATCCATGGGTGTGTATCACGCGGGAATGATCCCGCCGGGAGCTGAAATGATATCCAAGCACGCCGCGTTCTTATTCGATCCTCCGGTGTCGGCCATGGAATACAAACCACCTCAACCATTGCAAGGTGCCCTGATCGGCACATTCGGAGAGCCGTCGCGGAGATCCCGGCCAACACACGCCTTGGTGGTAAATCTCGATTATAGCTCCGAAAAAGTGCTGGGAATCCTCGGTCCGGGGCGGCTCGAAATCTTTGATCCAGCGACCCGGGAGTGGAACCGCAGCAAGAACCGGCGGGTTGAACTCAAACTAGGCCCGGGTGGAGGCAGGCTCGTCAGGCTGCGACCTTAACGATTCCTCTCGACCCCTCCTAGGCAGCAGGCGCGGGTGTCATCTCCGCTGCGACTCGCGCCTGGTCGTGGAAGTTCGCACCGGGGAATTCTCAGTCTTGCAAGGAGTTTGCAAGCCGCCTTTGGCTTTGCGTGGATAATCTTGACGGGAACTGAAAGAGCGGTTCAATGAGCAGGAACTCCAACGTTAACCGATTTAGAACTATGGCTATCCCCGTCCTGTTACCCACTAACGCGCAGAACGAAACCTTTGGCGGCGTCACCTATCACATCCAAGGCGAACTGGTGCCTGCTCTTCATCTGGAATTGAGCAGCGTCGGAGTTTATTTCGAGCACCACATTCTACTTTGGAAAGACCCCATCGTGCAGATCGAACTGCATCCGATGAAAGGCGCGTTCAAGCGGATGCTGGCGGGGATGCCTTTTCTCCTCACCGGTGCCAAAGGCCCGGGGCGAATCGCATTCAGCCGCGATGGGGCGGGGCACGTGTTCGCGCTCCACCTAAAACCAGGCGCGGGCGTGGACGTGCGGGAACATCAGTGGCTGGCCGCCACGGACCAGGTGGACTACACATTCACCCGCGTGAAGGGCGCGGCCAACATTCTGCTTGGCGGAACGGGCTTCTTTATCGACACCTTTTCGTGTCCGACGCAGGAAGGGATTCTTTGGCTGCATGGCTACGGCAATGTGTTTGAAGTCACCCTGGCCCCTGGTGAAACGATTGACATCGAACCGGGCGGCTGGATTTACAAGGACCGTAGCGTGCAAATGCAAACGATGTTTCAAAGACTCTCCACGGGCTTCTTCGCCAGTGCGGGACAGATTTGCTGGAACCGTTTTACGGGACCGGGAAAAATAGCGCTGCAAACCATGTATTGCCACATGGAGAGCGGCGAATGAAGCGCGGAATCAACAACTTCCGCCCAAGCCAGGATCGCACGTGGGATTCCCGCTCAAGCCGCTCTCGGTTATACAACATCGGTATCGATGAAACCGACCGCGTATTCCGCAAAGACTCTCCTTTGCTTGACCGGGCGCCGTTGTGATCGGACTCTGAAGCAAAGTTTCCCAGACCCATTATGCGCACAAATCGATTAATCTTCAGTTTGGCGGCCGCCGCCACACTATTGAGTTTCGCTGCCCAGGCAGCGGAT
>JANXQE010000484.1 GCA_025356925.1 Limisphaerales bacterium
AAATCAAACGCCAGCAAGGGATGGACATCACGATCGTGACCAGCGCCCAGACTAACGAGGAAGCTCTCGAACTGCTTAAACTCATGGGCATGCCTTTCGCCGAAGCCAAAGCCAAGGAGCCTGCCAAAGAGACCAAAGCAAGCTGATGCTCGGCCAAGACCTTCATCCCTAACCAACCATTAATCCAATTACTCTTTAATCCTTTCGACCACTATGGCAAAGACTGCATGGATCGAACGCAATAACAAAAAAGCCGCGACGGTGAAAAAGTACGCCGCCCTGCGTGCCGAATTGAAAGCTAAGAAAGACTACGCCGGTCTGGCGAAGCTTCCGCGCAATGCCAGTCCGGTCCGGGTCGTTAATCGCTGCTCGATGAGCGGTCGCCGCCACGGATATCTGCGCAAATTCGCCTGCTCTCGATTGACCTTCCGTGAAGCCGCGCTTTCCGGACTGATACCCGGTGTCACCAAGGCCAGTTGGTAATCTCTATGAACGATCCCATCTCCGATATGCTCACACGGATTCGCAACGCCAATAACGCGCTGCTTCCCTTGGTGAATGTGCCTCATTCCAAAATGAAAGAGAGCATTGCCGGCATTCTCAAACGCGAAGGCTACATCCAGGACTTTTCCGTCGAAGGCCAGCTCCCCAAAGAGCTCAAGCTCAAGCTGAAGTATCAGGGTAAGAAGAGCGTGATCGAAGGCCTGCGGCGCATCAGCACCCCCGGTCTGCGCCGTTACGTCGGTTCCACCGACATCCCCCGGGTCCGCGGCGGGCTCGGCGTCGCCGTTTTATCCACCTCCGAAGGCCTCATGACCGGCAACCAGGCCCGGAAAAAGAACCTCGGCGGTGAACTGCTTTGCTATATCTGGTAACATTGCAGATGAACTTAAACCGAAATCATCGAGCGAGCCGAGGCCAACTGCCCAAGGCGAGCCCGTTGCTTCGGAATACCGGTCGCCCCATTACTCCACACTCCACTCTTTGAATTATGTCTCGCATCGGTAAACAACCCATCGCCATCCCGGCCAAGGTCAAAGTCGAGGTCAAAGGCCAGCAGGTATTCGTTGAAGGCCCCAAGGGCAAACTAAACTGGGAGCTGCCTCGCCATACCAGCATTAAGCTCGAAAACGGCACTCTGCTGGTGAGCCGTGAGGGAGACACCGACCATGTCAAAGCCCTTCATGGCTTGAGCCGTGCCCTGGTCAATAACATGGTTCGCGGTGTCAGCGAGGGTTTCGTCAAGAAACTGGAAATTCAGGGTGTAGGTTTTAAAGCCGCCGTTTTGGGCAAGGCGGTCAATCTTAGTCTTGGGTATTCGCACCCGATCACTTACCCAATCCCCGACCAAATTAAAGTCACGGTCGAGGAGAACACCAAGCTCACCATCGAGGGTCCCGACCGGCAGGTTGTCGGACAGGTTGCCTCCGAGCTCCGCGGCTTCTACCCGCCTGAGCCTTACAAGGGCAAGGGTGTGCGCTACGCTGACGAGCGGGTCGTTCGCAAGGAAGGCAAAACTGTCCAGTAGTTTGTGAATTGTCTGTGACCTGCATCTTTTTACCTCCGAACAGCTCACGGCAATTCCGTGACAGAATACGATGAGAACCGAACAGAAACATCAATTGGCCCAGCGCCGGCATTGGCGCGTTCGCAAGAAAGTCAACGGCACCCGCACTCGTCCCCGGATGAGTGTGTGCTTTACCAACCAGAACATCCACGTCCAGTTTATTGACGACGTGGCGGGCGTAACCCTGGCTGCCGCTTCGACTTTGAGCAAGGCAACTCCCGACCGGGAAAAATTGGCTGCGAATGCTGCCAGCGCGAAGACGATTGGCACCTTGGCCGCGAAAACCGCCATTGATAAGGGGATTCATGAAGTCGTGTTTGACCGCGGCTCAGCCCGTTATCATGGCAAGCTCAAAGCCCTGGCCGATGCCGCGCGTGAAGCGGGATTGAAACTTTAATTTTCCATGGAGAATGATATTGTGCCTGAACCAACCCAACCAGAAAGCACGGAGAAACCGGCGGTAGTCGAACCGCGTCCCGAACCGCGTGCCGAGCACGCTCCTCGACGTGACTCCTTTCGGCCTCGCCGCCGCCGCCCCGATTCGAACGATGGGCACCTCGATGGGCACGAGCAGGAACTGGTCGAAAAAGTCGTTTTCATTAACCGCTCCGCCAAGGTCGTCAAAGGCGGCCGCCGCTTTAACTTCAGTGCGCGGGTGGTTGTCGGCGACCGGCGCGGACGCGTCGGTGTCGGGTTGGGCAAAGCAGGAGAAGTTGCCGATGCCATTCGCAAGGGCGGTGACTTTGCTCGCTCGCAAATGGTCAGTGTCTCCCTGAAGGGTGCAACTATTCCGCATGAGGTGTACTGTCACTACGGCGGGGCCAAGGTCCTGCTGCGGCCTGCTTCACCAGGCACGGGGATCATCGCGGGCAAAACCGTCCGAGCCGTGCTCGAGTCCGCCGGGGTCAAGGATGTCCTGAGCAAATCCCTTGGTTCCAAAAACGCCGCCAACGTCGTGAAAGCCACCCTCGAAGCCTTGCTGAGCCTGCGCTTGCGTGAGGCCATTTGGCAGGGTCGCGGGTTGGAAATCAGAAAAGCTCAACTTCCCAAACCTCCTGAGGCTCTGCCTGCTGCGGTTGAAACCGGCTCCAGTTCCCCAGTCGTTCCCTGACCCGTCCATCCAGTCCTCCCTTGATAACTCGAGATTTCGATAATCCAAACCCGCTCGAATGACTCAAAGGCCAATCCAGTCTTTTTTTTATGCGTTTACACGATCTTAAACCCCGGCCCGGCGCCAAGCACCGTCGCAAGCGCCTCGGTCAGGGCGAATCCAGTGGCCACGGAAAAACCAGCGGCCGCGGTGGCAAAGGCCAGACCGCCCGCTCGGGCAGTTCGATCCGTCCTGGCTTTGAAGGCGGCCAAATGCCGTTGATCCGACGCATCCCCAAGCGCGGCTTCAGCAACACCCGGCACGGCACGCGTTATGTGCCCGTCAACCTTGATGCTCTCAACAGCTTCGACGATGGCGCTCGGGTCGATGAAGCGGCCCTCCGCTCGGTTGGCCTGGCCAACGGTCCGGCGGACGGCGTCAAAATTTTGGGTGGTGGAGAATTGACGAAGAAGCTCACGGTGACCGCGCACGCTTTCAGCGTCTCGGCCAGGTCTAAAATCGAAGCCAAAGGCGGCACTTGTGAGTTGGTCGCAGTAAAAGCCGCGCAGCCCAGAGGCGTCAAATCGTCCAAATCCAAACCGGCGAAAGCCTAATCCGCCTTGATGCGTCATCGTTTACTAGCTGGCTCCGCGTTCCTGATTCCGGTCCCCGGCCGTGGGGTCTGGGCCTTGGGATTCCGGACCTTGCTCGGCTTTCGGCCGTCGGCTTCCGGACCCTCTTAACATGTTTGCCGCCATCACCAATACGTTTAGTAACTGCTTCAAGATTCCGGAGCTCAAGTCCCGGATCCTGTTCACCTTCATGCTGCTGGCTATCTGCCGGCTCGAGGCGATCATCAGGATTCCCGGACTAAACGGCAATGTGCTCGCCGAGTTTTTCAAAACCCACGCCGCCCAGGGCGCCTCGGTTTTGGGGATGTACAGCCTGTTCACCGGTGGCGCGCTCGAACGTTGCGCGATTGGCTCCCTGGGCATCATGCCCTACATCAGCGCGACCATCATTATCCAGCTTTTGACCGCAGTCGTGCCTCAGTTGAGCAAACTTGCCCGCGAGGAAGGGGGGCGCACCAAGATCATTCAGTATGGCCGCTACCTGACGGTCATTCTTTGCCTGGGCCAAGGCTTTGTCATGTCGCTCGGCTGGGAAAATCCTGATAAGATCCCGGGATTCCAGGGCATTGGGCAACTCCTCTACTCGACGGATCATCTCTGGTGGTATCGCATTCAAACCACGATCATGTTGACTACCGGTACCATGCTCTTGATGTGGCTGGGTGAGCAGATTACCGATCGCGGCATTGGCAACGGAGTTTCGCTGATTATTACCATCGGCATTCTGGCCCGGCTTCCTCAGGCGGCAGTGTCCCTCAAAGACATGTTTTTTCCCGGTGCTGGCGCCGATGCTAAGTTTAACATCGGTCATGCTGTCGCCCTTGTGTTGCTCCTGGCCGGAGTCATCGCGGGAGTCATTGCCATCACCCAAGCCCAGCGCAAGGTCCCGGTTCAATACGCCCAGCGTGCGGTCGGGCGGAAAATTTACCAGGGCCAGACTTCCTTTATGCCGCTGCGCGTAAATTATGCTGGCGTCATGCCCATCATTTTTGCCCAGGCCATCCTGATGTTTCCTCAGAAATTCTTTGAGTTTGTTTACGGCGCGCTGTCCAGCAACCATAATCCCGGGGCCAAGCTTGTGGCGGACTTCAGCCACCGGCTCTCGGTGCTGCTGGTCGAGCGATCCTACTTTTACTTGACCATTTACGCCCTGATGATCCTCTTCTTTTCCTACTTCTGGGTGGCCACCCAATTCAACGAATTGCAGATCGCGGATGATTTGAAGAAGAATGGCGGGTACATCCCAGGGGTGCGTCCAGGCCAGGCCACGAGCGATTACCTCCACAACGCCATGAGCCGCATCACCCTGGCGGGGGCAATCTTTCTGACGGTCATCGCGATCATTCCGATCGTGATGTACAACCAGATGAATATTCCCTACCCGGTGGCACAGTTTTTTGGCGGCACCAGCATGCTGATCCTGGTCGGTGTGCTGCTGGATACGATGCGTCAGATGGAAACCCATTTGTTAATGCGGCATTACGATGGCTTTTTGAAAAAGGGCCGGCTCAAAGGCAGATTCTAGCCATGCTCGCTCTTTTCCCAACCTTCGACCAGCCACTCATCCAGGGTATTAGCCAGCCTTTTCGCGCTCTCCCCAGCCTGAGCGCCCCGCTCCGATGTCCTCCAGCCCAATGATCATCCTCAAGAGCGAGCGGGATATGGACGCAATGCGGCCGGCTTGCGCCATCGCGGGCTCGGTTCTCAGCGAGGTTGCCGCCTTCATTCAGCCCGGGGTCACCACCCGGCAGGTGGACGAATTCGCCGCCAGCCGGATCAAGCATCACGATGCCAAGAGCGCCTTTTTAGGCTATCGAAAATACCCGTGCCACATTTGCATTTCAGTGAACGACCAGGTTGTCCATGGGTTGGCGGGCCCGCGTCAATTGAACTTTGGCGATATTGTCAGCCTGGATGTTGGAGTCAGTTATAATGGTTTCATCGGGGATACCGCGCGGACCGTCGCGGTCGGTGGTTGTGGCATTTTGGCCCAGAAGCTCATGGATATAACCGAGAAATCTCTCTACGAAGGGATTGCCCAGGCCGTTCCGGGCAAGCGCGTCGTGGATGTCTCTCGCGCTATCCAGACCTTTGTGGAAGCCAATGGCTTCAGCATCGTCCGAGAGTTCGTCGGCCACGGTGTGGGGCGAACCATGCACGAGGAGCCGCAGATCCCCAATTTTGTGGATGGCAAATCCTCCCCCACGCTGCGTCCGGGGATGACGATTGCGATCGAGCCGATGGTCAACGCCGGACGCCCGAGCGTAAAGATTCTAAATGATGGCTGGACAGTGGTCACACAAGATGGTTCATTATCTGCCCATTTTGAGCATACGGTACTGGTGACCGAAGGCGACCCGGAGATCTTAACATGCCTGGAGCGGATGCCATCCAAGTTGAAGGCCTAGTTGTGGAAGTTCTGCCGAATAAGACGTATCGAGTGGAGCTGGCCAACGGTCACCGGCTGGTGGGTTTTGTCCCGGGCCAGGCCCGACTGAACATTATCCGTTTTGTCCTCGGGGCCAAAGTGAAGCTGGAAATGTCGCCCTATGATTTGTCCGAGGGCCGTATTGTTGGGGAAGCTTGAACGATTTAGTTAACGATTATGAAAGTCCGTGCATCAGTTAAAAAGCTTTGCGAAAACTGCAAGATTATCCGTCGCAAAGGCGTTATTCGCGTCATCTGTACCAACGCGCGCCACAAGCAGCGTCAGGGCTAAG
>JANXQE010000511.1 GCA_025356925.1 Limisphaerales bacterium
CTACTAATCAGTATTTGGCTCCCTTCGCGGGAGCAGCCATGGGCGAGTGGTTCATGGATAACGGCATGGACGCTCTCATCATTTTCGACGACCTCTCCAAGCATGCCGTGGCCTATCGCCAGGTCTCTCTGGTCCTCAAACGGCCTTCGGGCCGTGAAGCCTATCCGGGTGACGTCTTTTATCTCCATAGCCGGTTGCTGGAACGTTGTGCCCGTGTCAGTGAGAAATATGGTAACGGCTCCCTCACCGGCTTGCCCATCATCGAGACCCAGGCCGGCGACGTCTCGGCCTACATCCCGACCAACGTCATCTCGATCACCGACGGACAGATTTACCTGGAAACGGACTTGTTTTACCAAGGCATCCGGCCAGCTATTTCGGTTGGTCTCTCCGTCTCGCGGGTCGGTTCGGCAGCGCAGATTAAAGCCATGAAACAGGTTGCCGGCCGCCTCAAAGGGGACCTTGCCCAGTTTCGTGAGCTGGCCGCTTTTGCCCAATTCGGTTCAGACCTGGACGCGAAAACCCAGGCCCAAATCGAACGCGGCAAGCGCATCGTTGAAGTATTCAAACAGCCCCAGTACAACCCTCTCGCCATCGAGGTTCAGGTGGCGATTCTGTGGACGGTGCAAAACGGATTAATGGACGACGTGGCGGTCGAACGGATCAAAGATTTTCAAGCCAAATTGACCGAGTTTCTCACCAGCCGGAAAGCCGAGTTGATGGGCCGGATCGCCAAGGAGAAGGCGCTCAGTGACGCCTTGACTGCGGAGTTAAAAACAATCATTACGGAATTCAAACAGACGTACAAGTGAACCTGGCGAACGCAATCACTCTTTCGGCCTTCGGCCTTCGGCTTTCGCCTTTTTGAAGATGCCCAGCACTCGCGACATACGACGGCGGATCAACTCGGTGAAGAATACCGCGAAGATCACCAAAGCCATGCAGATGGTGGCCGCTTCAAAGATGCGGCGAGCGCAGCAGGCGGCTCTGTCGGGGCGGCCCTATGCAGCGCTCATGAACGAGGTGCTCGGCAACGTGACGCATCACGTGAGCGATTTCACGCATCCGCTGATGGAAAAGCGGGGCGGCCCAAAACGCGCGGTGATTCTGATCGGGACCGACAAAGGGTTATGCGGCGCCTTGAACAGCAACTTGATGCGCGAAGCCTCGAAGTTTGATAAGACAACCACGGTCTATATCACGGCCGGCCGGAAGGCCGCCCAGTTCGTGGCGCGCTCACGCCGCACTGTCGCCGCCGAGTTTTCCTACAAAGACGCACCGCTTTTTAACGAGGCGCGCACGATTTCGAAATTCGCCCGCGAGATGTTCCTTAACGGGGCGGTTGACTGCGTGGACATTCTCTACACGACCTTCATCTCAACGCTCTCGCAGCGACCGGAGATCCGTCCGTTTCTTCCGATCGGCGCCATCCAGCCGGTCAAGGCGGGGATGGCCGGCGAAAGGACGGAAGCGATGCTGATGCATGGCCCGACCGAGTTCCTGTTTGAACCCGGTGCGGATCAAGTCCTGGCGGCACTGCTGCCGCATAGTCTGAACTTCCAGGTTTATCAGGTCCTGTTGGAAGCCAAGGCGAGCGAGCAAAGTGCGAAAATGGTGGCCATGAAGAATGCCACGGACAATGCCAATCAGCTCATCAAGGATCTGACGCTCGAGTATAACAAGATCCGCCAGGCCACCATCACTAAAGAACTTTTGGAGATCGCCAGTGCCGCCATGGCTCTCTCCTAACCCTTGCACCGCGCACAGCCAGCTTTTGTAGAAGATTTAATCGCATGAATAAAGGCAAAATAGTTCAAGTCATCGGCCCCGTGGTGGATGTGGAATTTCCCGGGGAGGTTCCCGGGATTTACGCGGCGCTGACGGTGGACTACACCGTTCAGGGGCATCCGACCAAGTTGACTCTCGAAGTCCAACAGCACCTGGGTGATAACTGGGTTCGCACCGTGGCGATGTCCAGCACGGAAGGTCTCAAGCGCGGATTCGAGGTGGTGGACACCGGCCAGCCGATTTCCATGCCGGTGGGCGACGCGGTGATGGGCCGAGTTTTTGACGTAACCGGCAACCCGGTCGATGAGCGGGGACCCGTTCACGCCGAGAAATTTTACCCGATCCATCGCTCAGCGCCTCCGCTGGTCGATCAATCCACCTCCCCGCAGGTGCTGACCACCGGCATCAAGGTCATCGACCTGATTTGCCCCTTTTTGAAGGGTGGCAAAGTCGGGGCGTTTGGCGGGGCCGGGGTCGGAAAAACCGTGGTGATCATGGAGTTGATCAACAACATCGCCAAGCTGCACGGCGGTGTTTCGGTCTTTGCGGGCGTCGGTGAACGGACCCGTGAAGGCAACGATCTTTATACCGAAATGTCCGAGGCCGGTGTGATCAAACAGGACAACTTGGCCGAATCAAAAATCGCCCTGGTCTATGGTCAAATGAACGAACCACCCGGCGCTCGCCTTCGCGTGGCGCTTTCCGGGCTGGCCATCACCGAGTATTTTCGGGACGAGAAGAATCAGGATGTGTTGCTGTTCATTGACAACATTTTCCGGTTCTCGCAAGCCGGCTCGGAGGTGTCCGCCCTGCTCGGTCGCACGCCCAGCGCGGTGGGCTATCAGCCCACCCTGGCGGCGGAAATGGGCGACCTGCAGGAACGCATCACCTCAACGAAGAAGGGTTCGATTACTTCGTTCCAGGCGGTCTATGTTCCCGCCGATGACCTGACCGACCCCGCGCCGGCCACGACCTTCGCGCACCTCGACGCCACGATTGTGCTGGAGCGTTCAATCGCCGAGTTGGGGATCTACCCCGCCGTGGACCCGCTGTCCTCGACCTCGCGCGCGCTGGCGCCCGAAATCGTGGGCAAAGAGCACTACGATGTCGCCCGGGGCGTGCAGCGCGTGTTGCAGCGCTACAAGGATCTGCAGGACATTATCGCGATTCTGGGCATGGACGAGTTGTCGCCCGACGACAAGCTGACGGTCTTCCGCGCGCGAAAAATCCAACGCTTCCTCAGCCAGCCTTTTAGCGTCGCCGAAGTTTTCACGGGCCGCCCGGGCAAGCAGGTGCCGGTTGCTGACACGGTCCGAGCGTTCAAGGAAATTCTCGATGGCAAGCACGATGAAGTCGGCGAAGGCAGTTTCTACATGAAAGGCGGCATCGAGGAAATCAATCAGGCCTAAGCCATGGCAAGCACTCTCCAACTCGAAATCGTCACTCCGGATGCCAAAGTATTCTCGGAGGGCGTGGAGATGGTCACCCTGCCCGGGGCCGAGGGCGAAATGGGGATCTATCCTCAACACGTTCCGCTCCTGACTCAAATTGTGCCGGGTGAGGTGATCGTGCGTAAAGAGGGCCGGGACTATTTTTTAGCCGTGGGCGATGGATTTGTGGAGATCACCGGCGAACGCGTTGCCATCATGACCGATATGGCGATCCGTGCGGAACACATCGATGAAGCCAGGGCTGAAGGGGCCCGCCAGCGCGCCGAGGCCCGCCTGGCCGGGCAAATGGACGACGAAGAAAGCGCGATGGTTAGCGCGGCCCTGGCGCATTCACTGGCACAGCTCAAAGTTAAACGTCGCCACCAGCATTAGTCCGAGCCTGACTTCTAGCTTGCCTTTTTAAGGCCCGCCCGGATCATGTCAAACTCTTTAGTATACAAGAATATGGAATCTAATGTTGTGCAGTTGCCGTTGGCGGAGCGCCTCTGGGATTGGTTTGAAACCTATAAAAGCCAGGTGAGTCTGGTGGCAGGGATCCTGGTGGTGGCGGGC
>JANXQE010000541.1 GCA_025356925.1 Limisphaerales bacterium
GGCCAGCGTCGTGATAGCCCCTCCACTGATGCAATTGGCGACAATTCAGTTTCAAACCCCCAACCGATGCGCGTGCGCATGTTCTCGTGGGGTTCCCAGAAACGGCCGTTCAGGCTTTTTCTCCAATGACTCCTCAGGAATTTTCTGAGTTCCTTTTGTGGAGCGAAGACCGTTAGTCTGTTGATCCAGCGTTCAGGCATCGGGGTCCGTTTTCTGCTTTGGCGTCTACGCAATCTGACTTAATGAACAAAGACCGACTCCGTTCAATTGTTTAGATTGAAAATCTGCGCTACGTCGGTGCGAGTCACTTCGGCGGGCCGGTGGACACGAACTTGTAGGGCAAGGTATCCGGGAGAACGCGCACCTGGGTAGTGAACTTGAACGGCACCTGGCAACCGCTGGGGAAGGTCAGTTCGATAAAGAAAGCGGTCCAGCCTTTGGCCGGAGCGGGGACCTTTCCGAGATATACCCCTCCGCCCTGGTCGGACAGCGGGGCGCTTTCCCATTTCGGGCCGAGCGTCTCCAGGCGGAAATCGCGAGCATCGGGATTGGTAGCTTGCCAAAGCTTGACCTCGGACGGTTTGTCTGTGGTCTCGGCGCGGATTGAGCCCTCGGCCTCGAGCTTCCAGGAGAGCTGCGGCAACGGCTGCTGGTAGAGGACCGCGTTATAGCAGGCGAGCAGGGATTCCCGGGCATCCGAGCCTTTGAGTGAGTGATCGGCATTGGGAACATAACGGACGTATTTCACGCCAGGCAAATCGTCGAAATAAAACTGCGATGAATCGGGCAGGAAGAACTGGTCACCGGATGCGTTGATCAGAAACTTGGGCATCGTGAGCCGCTTCAAATATTGGTATGGTTCCTCGATGCGCATTAGGGCCCGGTACTGCGGCGAACCGGTCCAATCCATGATGTGCAGAGCGGTGTAATCGCCGATTGACGGCGCCCAGAAACCGTAAGCAGCGTAGTGGTGCAACATGGACGGCTCGATGTTCAGCACATCGATTACGATCGGAACAATGGCGACCACGCGCATATCCACCGCCGCGGTGGTCCAGGTCGTCCAACCACGTTTGGAACCCCCGGCAACGACGAAACCGTCCACGGTAGTGCGGCCACCTTCCGGGCTGGCGCAGAACGCGATGACCGTATCCATGGCCCGAACCGCAGCTTTGGTCATCGGCAGCCGGGCAGGCCACTTTTCATCACCCGTTCGCAGAAACTTGTCCCAGGTATAAGCGATCAACTCGTCTTCCGATCGGCCCTGGGTTTCGCTGGAAAAAACCAACGGTTGATTGGGAACCATCCTCAGTTCGGTGACGATCGATTTGGTGGCAAGAGCGATCTGCACCATGCTGGCATCCGCACCTTTCGGCTCCTTCCCGTCGTTGGCGCCGCCCGAGATGTAAAGCAGGGACTTCGGTGTGGCCACTTTGTCGGGTCGCACCAGTATCATCCAATGTTTCCAGAGCGGCCGATCGACTTCGTTGGTGGTGAGCCAGGCCTGCGAAGTCATTTCCAAAATGTAGGTCGTGTGGTCTTTTTCCGGCAGGGTACGAACGAGGTGAAAACTGTAGTTGGTATCGAGCGCGGAAACATACCTGTCCAGAGCCGTAAGCTCAGCGG
The DNA here is from genome assembly GCA_025356925.1 of Limisphaerales bacterium. Classification (GTDB taxonomy): domain Bacteria; phylum Verrucomicrobiota; class Verrucomicrobiia; order Limisphaerales; family UBA8199; genus JANXQE01. The sequence goes on from JANXQE010000541.1 coordinate 1,627, forward strand.
CGGGTCGGGGAACAGCACAGACGGCATTGGAGTGGGCCACGGCAGCCTGCTCGCTCTTCGAACAACCCACCAACACAACGCTGAGAACAAAAGCCAGAACATACTGCCAACATGCCTGACGATTTGATGAGTTTGTCCTGAGCTTGGGTAGCATGCGCCATACTGGGCGCACTGGGCTGGAAGTTTCAAGGAATTATTGTGCCCCGCGCTCCGACCGTCCGGCTTACTCTCGAGCAACCCTGATGCGTTGCGGATCGCAGGAGATAGCCGGGCCGACGCAAGCCGCCGAAAGTCCAAACCTGGGTCGTCTTGCTCCGACTCGGTTAAGCGGTTCTGGATTCAACGCGCCGGAACGGAGTTGGTGCCCGGGGAGGCGTAAAACCTGGCAAGCGGGAGCAAAAGTTTCTCCAACTCCCGGTAATAATCATCCGCGGGGAGGCGAGCCTTCGTTTCGCGGTGAAGCAGGACCGCTCTTTCCAGGGCGTCGCGCTCGGACGCCTGATCCGGCGTCAAAGCGCTCTCAGCGGGGCTGGGGACCAGGCAAAACTGCTGAGCCAACAGACCGTCCAGGGCCGCGCCGTCTTTGGCTTTTTTGGTGGCGCGCAGGCCCCGAAACCAGTCTGCTGGCGTGCCCAGGCCGTCGCCGTTATCATCCAACAAAGCGTGCTCGCTCACCAAACGGCCCTGTGCTTTATAGAACTCACTCGCGTGGTGCGAGGCCGTCAGGAAGGCTTCGAGCAGCGAAACCTGACCATCCTGGTCGAGGTCGGCCTCAGGTCCGGTGAGCGCTTCGGCCAGGAACTGGCCAAACCGCGCGTAGTTCTGTTCGTTGCCGCTCCGGGTGGCGGTGATAATGACGCGGTTGGTGCCTGACAGTTTGTTCAGGAAGGGTCCGCTGCAGGCGGTCGTGTCGATAACTGCCAACGGCCGGCGGAACGGCCGGAGCCAATCTGCCAGTTCGGTCGCCGAGACGTCCGGCCCCTGCAGGTTGAACCAGGCATCTTTGCCATCGAACGTGCCGTGCCCGATGAGGACGAGCCAAAGCTGCCCGGCACCTTCTTTCGGTTCAGCCGCGATAGCCTGTCGCAGCAGGTCGTAGTCGTTTGTCGATCCAGAAGCGTCCAGGCCGACACTCTTATTACAGACGTGCGCCTCAGAGCAGGCCTTCTGCCACAACGCTGCCTGCCGCAGAAAGTTGCTGCCGTATTCGGCTTCACCCGGAGCGCCCACCGCCAAAATAACGGTCGTGGGGTTCTCGGGCGGGAGGCTGGAAGCAGAAACAGCCGCGCGGACCGACGTGAGCAGAAGTAACGAACACAGAACAGACGCCACCAAACCGCGCCCCAAAACCGGGGAATCCAATGCGGCCGCTGGCATGCTCACGGCGGCGCGCGAACATTCTTGTCCGCAGCAACTCGCG
>JANXQE010000551.1 GCA_025356925.1 Limisphaerales bacterium
TCGGAATGGAAATCGAAGACGACGATTTCACGACTATCGCCGGATTGGTGACGAGCGAAGCCGGTTACGTCCCGAAAACCGGCGAAAAATTGACGATTCGCGGTCTCGATATTGAAATCCGGCAAGCCGACGAAAAGAAAATCTCGCTTTTGAGACTCAAGAAATTCGTCAGGGAAATCGAGAAAACCGGCGAGATTGTTTGACGACTGCACTCTCGAAACACTTTTTCCGCACGCGACTCGGATTTAAATATACGCCGTTCACTGTTGACTATTCGCTGTTGACTATTCGCTGTTGAACGGAAAGATTTCTCCGCCGGAGGAGCGAATAGTCAACCGTAAGTTGCTTTCGTTCGATCACCCGTCGAGCATTCTCCAGCCATGGACCCAGCTCCTGTGACAGGCGCAACTCCGGCATCCCGCTCGATTTGAGCCGCTCCAGACCAGCTACCGTTTCGTTGTGTGCGCCATTCCGATGCGACCCGTCGGCCTCGAACCACGGCCGCAAAGCTCGCGGCAGCATGCCTCGAATCCCCGTCAGCTTCACGGATCCACTCTCCAGATCCGGGACCACGTCCAGCCGGGTTGAACCGCTCCGCGCGGCCGTCTCGAAGAGTTTTCTGAATCGTGCTTGCAGGTGCAGCAGAACCGCTTCCACATGTTTGCAGGTTCCCAGGCCGTTGATGCAGAAATCCACGCATTCGCAGGCGAACTGCCGGCTCGCAACATCGCGTATCTCCACGCCGTAAGTCATGCCGCTGGCGGACGACACCCTGAAGTTGGAAAAGACGGGATGTTGCGGGGTGTCATTCAGAATCCGGAATTCATCGGTCCGTGCGCGGATGCGTCTCCGGTTGACCTCATCATCATCGGTCGTGCGCCAGTTGTGCAACGCTGGCACCTGCAATTGCGGCGGTGTTTTCTTAGCCATGCAGGCAACAAGATGCGATCCTGAGCCGATAGTCAAAGACGAGTTATTCCCGGTTGTTCACCGAGTGCTAACAATGCTCAAAAAAAGAGCGTCCGATGACAGACGCCAAGGAGGTGGGGGTCGGGAACCCCGCTGAGGAGAAAACGTTCTGCCATCGGACGTGGCAAGGAACATTCAATACCCACGGGCGCCTCAAGTGTTTTCTGAAACGTTTTGAGTTTCGGCAGGAACGTCCAAGACGCTAGAAGCGTTTGAACTGGCCTCGACGTTTGCTCGGCTGGGCCCGGCGTCATCAGTCGCGGCGCCTGAGAGCAGGCGGCCTACAAGATTTTGTAGGCCGGGTCCCCTGACCCGGCGCGGCCGCTTTTGTCGCCCCGGGTAACGTCGTCAGCGGGCATTCGGGTCACTTCGCTGGTGACCTCGATCGGCGGCGGCGGCTTTTGCTGCGCCCGTTTGCGCAGCATGACGACGGCCGCCGTACAGCCGGTCCAGGTCGGGAGCATGTCGGGACCGGGAATCAACTCGATCACAAAAGTCGGCAACAGCAGCATGTGAAATCCAAGAGCTCCGGAAATCAGAATCATCGCGATGATGTCCAGCCCTTCATCCACAAATACCCAGCCCAACGGTCCCAGGCCCAATTGAATCGCGTCGGTCAGCACCGCCACCACGAAGGCGGCCCAGATTCTCTGTTTGGTCAGCGCCGGACGACTAAACCGGCGAAAAATATTGTCCACCGATTTCATCGGCTCAAGCCATCGAAGACTGCCACATACAAAACCTTACCGCAGGTTCAATCAGAACGCAGGCGGGAAATTTTGGGCTGAACGCTGCCCCGTTCGAAGCGCGCCGGCCAGCGGCCGCGGCACCCTCAACGTTCAAACTTTTCTCATACGAGCTTGTCCACCTGATTACGTCTGCTAGGATGTCAACGAATGAAGCCACTGGCCTTTGACGATCTGGCGCGGTTGCCCGTTGTCCAGTTCTATGAAACGGCATTCCGCAAGGCCACCGGAGTGTCGCTTAAGCTCATTCCGCCCGATTGTGACCCGCAACAGGACATCCGGCCACGGGGCAACGATTTCTGCGCGCAAGTTGCGTCCACGCCAGCCGGCTGCGCTGCCTGCCAGGACGCTGAGCAGCAAGCCCAAAGAAACGCCGCCCGGACTCTCACCTCCCGACAGACGTATTGTTACGCGGGTCTGACAGTGGTAGCGGCGCCGGTGATCGTGGCAGGCAGGCATGTGGCCACCCTGCTCAGCGGGCAAATCTTTCGACGTGAGCCCACCGAGCGCGATTTCCTGATGGTGCTAACGATGCTCGGCGAGGGGCTCAGCAGCGATTGGATCAAGAAAACACGGAAGGCCTATTTCGAAACACCGGTGCTCACCGCCGAGCGCTTTCAAGCGGCGATCCAACTATTGGAAGTGTTCGCGCAGTTTCTGGCCGATGTTGGCAGCCGGCAAGCTATCGCTTGCGCCGAGACCGATCCCAAGTCCGTGGCCGTCGCCAAACAATTCGTTCAGGCGCACATCGAAGAAGCCATTTCCCTGGACCAGGTGGTTAAGCACGTCAATGTTAGCCGGTTTTATTTTTGCAAGCTGTTCAAGAAAGCCACCAGCCTAACCCTCACCGAATACGTGGCCCGCGTGCGCATCGAGAAAGCCAAGACCCTGTTAAGCGACCCCACCTCGCGAATTTCCGAAGTCGTCTTCGCTTCAGGTTTCGGCTCCATCCCGCGTTTCAACAGCGTTTTCAAACGCCATGTGGGCATGCCGCCCACTGAGTACCGTGCCACTCTGCGTTCTCAAGGTCCCGCTCCGGCCGAATCTTCACATTCCTCCTGACCCGGTTGTTTCCTGCTTAGTAGCGCAGCTTTTCCCTCGGCGTACCCCGAACGTTTTGAGGGCTGATCGCCGGTCTTTGCCTGGCATTGCTCGCTCGGTCAATGGGGTCCAAGCCGCCCTCGGCGTTTGAAGCGGTGCGGTCGGCGTCTTGAAAAGCCGCGGTGTAGTCGTTCCGGATCGACGTTGCCCGGCCACCCGCTTCACGCGCTCGTTATGTCAAAAACCAATCAGTGAAAGACAATCGGCAAGTAGAAGGGTTTCTGACATCCAGCTATAACACTCACTAGGCGCTGATTGGCAGAGAGAGCCAACGCCGCGAATGCCGGGGCTTGGCCAGCCAGGCCAGGGCCGGCGAGTAAGATCGAACAAAAACATTGAGAAGCTCGGCTGTGGCGGTGCGAACAGCGAGTTGATCGGCTGACAAAAAGAAAGCTAATCGAAGGAAAATTATGAATCGGCTTAGTTCATCCCAACAGTCGTGGCGGAGGAGCGCCGGTCTCGTGGCAACGGCCGCGGCGATTTACGCCGTGTCCCTGGCTTGCGTCTGCGCGGCCGATCCGACGCCCGAAAAGCAGGCACAATCGGAAAAGAAAATCGAAAAGAAATCCAGCAAGGAGACCAAATACTCTGGCGCCGACCTTTACGCCATGCATTGCAGCCGCTGCCACCCTGAGCGCTATGCGACCGAGCGCACCGCGACCCAGTGGAAGACGCTCATGCTGCACATGCGCGTTCGGGCTAACCTCCCCGCCGTCCAAGCCAAATCCGTGCTCAAATACCTTCAGGAAGACAGCGGTAAGTGAGCGGACCTTCAATTAACCACCACCCAGCAATTACCTATTTATGACAATCCGGTCTAAATTCCTTGGAACTCTTGCCGCAGGCTGCGCCCTCGGTCTGGCACTGCCACCACATGCTGCCGCCGCCATCGACGACGCTGATTTTAACGCCTTGAAAGATCTGGTGGGCAAACAAGGCCAACGGCTCGATTCACTGGAAAAGGTTCATGAGCAGGACCAGAAAACGATCCAACAGGACCAACAAATCCATCAGCAGGATCAGCGGGAAATCCAGAACTTGAAACAGCGATTGGACGTCACGCAGAAAACTGCGAACGACGCCCAGCAAAAGGCTGAAGCCGCAACGCAAATCCAGCCAGTCCATCCGGTTCCGGAGGGCCCTAGCGCCACCCATAACTTTACCATGGTCGGGGACGCGGAGGTCGGGTTTGGCAAGACCGATGGTTCCCATAGCGCTTTTGTGCAGGGTGATTTTGCCCCGATCTTCCTCTTTCGGGCCCGTGACAACATCTTGTTTGAAGCTGGCTTCGACGTGCGCCTGCAAAATGGAACGACCGGCACCCACGATGCCGGTTCGGGAACATCAATTGGTTTGAGCTTTGCCACCATCGATTACCTCGTTAACGACTACGTAACATTCGTAGCCGGTGACATGCTCCTCCCGCTGGGCACCTATAGCGAGCGCAGCGCCGGCTGGCTCAACAAGATCCCCGATGACCCCTTGCCGCGAGGCTTGTTGCCTGGCAGCGGTGTTGGCGCGCAGTTGCGCGGTGCCATACCGGCAGGCGCATCTGGCCAATCCTTCACCTACTCAGTCTACGGGGCCAATGGTCCGTCTTCCATGGACGGCACGGGTAATCATGACCAATTGGACCTCGGTGGCAACGTGGGTCTCAAATCCGACGGCACCTACGGTAACCTCCATGGCTCTCCGAGCGGTGGCGGCCGGATCGGTTGGTTCTATCCCTTTAAGCCGCATTATGACCTCGAGTTGGGAGTCTCGGGTCAAGCCGGCACTTGGGATGATATGGATCAACGGCTGTGGTCTGCCGGCGTCCTGGATGCCGCTCTCCATCTCGGCCCGAACATCGAAGTCAAAGGTGAATACATCTACACCTGGCAGCAGACCGACGACATGGCGACCATCCACCCCCGCGGCGGCTGGGTCCAGGCTGGCTATAAATTCGCAGGCCTGAATCTCGACCTTCCGTTGATCAATGATCTCGAGTTGGTCGCGCGCTACGACACCAGCCGCGACGGCATCTCGGTAAAGGCAGATCGCTTCACCCTGGGCTACGTCTATTACCTGACCAATACGCTGTTGTTCGAAGGTGATTATGAATGGCTCGAAAGCAACGATCCTTCGGTCGATCATAACCGCTTCGTGTTCCAGGTTTCGTACGGATTCTGAGCGCTGATGTCGACCCGGAATTTTGAATGACTGAACAAGACTTGGCTTCGGATTGACAATAAACGCGAAGCCTTTCGCAGCGTTCCAACCGAATCATCTCTAAAATGAAAATGAATACCATGAAACTTCATAGGATAGTCGCGCTGAGCCTCGTGTTTGGCGCTTCCTTGGCACACGTGGCCCGTGCGGCCGACGACACCCTCGATGCCGCCACCAAGGCCCGGATCGAACGGTTCGAGAAAGGGCCGGCGACCATCGACGTGTCAAAGTACCCGCAAGGCATCCAGGACAACTACGAGCTGTTTTCCCAAAAATGCTCCCAATGCCATAAGCTAAGCCGCCCCATCAATTCCGACTACGCGCTTCCTGATGAATGGTCGCGCTATATCAAGCGAATGATGCACAAGCCAGGCAGCGGCATCAGTGCCGGAGACGGCAAGAAGATCTATGACTTCCTGGCTTATGATTCCAGTGTCCGCAAGAAAGCCATCGTCGATGAGAAGCTCGCCAAGGCCACGGCCGAAGAGAAGACCGCCGCCGAGACCAAGACCAAGGAGCTTCACGACAAATACGATAAGTAGGCTCCGCTCGCACACCAAGTCCCGATGGCCAATACTTACACCGTTGAATTGCCGGACGTGAACTACTTCACGCGGCAGGTGCTTTGCCGGGAAGGTTGTCCGGTCCGCACGGACTCTGGCGGTTACGTCCAAGCTATCGCCGAGGGACGATACGAAGACGCCTACATCATTGCGCGCACTCCGAATCCCTTCGCTTCGATTTGCGGACGGGTTTGCGCCGCGCCCTGCGAAGCCAAATGCCGACGCGGAGCACTGGATTCGGCGGTTTCCATCCGCGCGCTCAAACGTTACGTCTGCGAGAAATATGGAGTCGAATCCGATAACTTCGACCTCGGACGAGTCTATCCACAGTTGCTGCAGAAAAGCGCTCAAACTTTTGGCGGCGGCCGCAAGGTAGCCGTGGTCGGGGCGGGCCCCGCGGGGCTGTCGTGCGCCCACGAACTGGCGCTGATGGGCTTTTCGGCCACAGTGTTTGAGGCGCAGGACATTTCTGGCGGCATGCTGGTCCTCGGGGTTCCCGAGTACCGACTGCCGCGCGAAACCGTTCAGGCCGAGATCAAGGCCATCGAGTCTTTGGGTGTCGAGATTCTGCACCATCAACGTCTCGGTCGCGATTTTACCCTCGCCCAGCTTAAAGAGCGGGGATACGAGGCGATTTTTTTAGGGATTGGCGCCCATAAAAGTCGCGAGCTGGCCATTGAAGGCGTGCAAAACGACGGGGTGTTGCGCGCGATCGAATTCCTCTTGAACATCAACCTTGGCTTCCGGGTTTCACTCGGCCGCAAAGTCGTGGTGATTGGCGGTGGGAACGTCGCTTTCGACGTGGCGCGCTCGGTCGTGCGGCAGGCCGAGCAGGTTGCCGGCATGAGCGAGGCGGAATTGCGCACAGCCTTGCACCAGGCGGCCTCGGTTTTGGAGCAATTGACGGCGCGTGAACCCGAAGCTCCCGATGAAGTGCGGCTGGCGCTGGATGTTGCGCGCGAGGCCATCCGCAAGGGCGTCACCGAGGTTCACATGTACTGCCTCGAGAATCTGGATGAAATACCGGCCGCGCGCGAGGAGATCGAGGAAGCCGAACGGGAAGGCATCAAGCTCCACACCCGGTTCGGCCCTAAACGCGTCCTCGGCCAGGATGGCAAAGTCACCGGGATCGAATTAGTGCGCTGCGGCCGTGTGTTTGACGAAAATCGCCGGTTTAGCCCCCAATTCATCGAAGGGAGCGAAGAGACAGTTTTGTGCGATACGGTGGTCCTGGCCATCGGCCAGGCCGCTGACCTCTCCTGGCTGCGCCCGGAGGACAGTCTTAAGGTAACGCCCCGCGGCACGATTCAAACCGACCCGGTGACGCTGGCGACGTCTCGGCCGGATATTTTTGCCGGAGGCGATCTTGCCTTCGGGCCGCGGATCATCATCACCGCGGTTGCCGAAGGCCAACGCGCCGCTCGGTCGATTGCGAAATTCCTCACTGGCCGTGTGCCGGAGCCCTCACGCAAAGCCAGAGCGACCATTTACCCGACTGAGAGTTATCGGATGCCTGCGGATTACGAAAAACTGGTGCGCCAGGCGCCCCCGACGTTGCCGATGGAACGTCGCATTGGGATCGCCGAAGTGGAGCAGGTTTACTCGACGCCCAATGCGATTGCCCAGGGCGAGCGCTGCCTGAGATGTCACGTCAGCCCGGTGTTCGACGGTGACAAATGCATTCTATGCGGCGGCTGCGCGGATATATGTCCGGAGAATTGCCTGCGGCTGGTGGATGTGCTGGCGGTTCGTGGGGACGAGAGGTTGCAGGCTGCCATCCTGGCGCGCTATGGCCAGATGCCCCAGGCCGGCGAACAGGCCGGAATCATCAAGGACGAAACCCGCTGTATTCGCTGCGGCTTGTGCGCCGTGCGTTGTCCGACCGGCGCGATCACCATGGAAAAAGTCGAGTGGGTGCCCGCCTAGAGCCTTACCTATGACCTCTCCAACCAACGATAAACTCCAACGCCGAACTTTTCTCACTCTCTCGCTCGGCTGGTGCTCGGCGGCTTTCGCCCTGGCCGCGTCGCTGGCCGCGGCCGGCCGCTTTCTGGTCCCCAACGTGCTCTACGAGCCGGACCGGAGGTTCAAAGCATTCAAGCCGGAAGATTACCCGGAAGGTTCGACCTTCATGCCGAACTTGCGCGTTTTTTTGTTCCGCAAAGGCAACAGCTTTCGCGCCGCCTCCGCCGTCTGCACGCACC
>JANXQE010000587.1 GCA_025356925.1 Limisphaerales bacterium
CCGTTCGCCTGAACGATACCACTAACGCGTTTAAGGCGTATCGACGCGAGGTGATTGACGGTTGTCGCCCGCTCATCTCGCCCCATTTTAATCTGACGGTAGAATTGCCGCTCAAAGCCATCGTGCGCGGGTTTTCCTGGACGATGATACCGATCACCTGGCGTAATCGCCGCACCGGCGGGTCCAAGCTTCGGCTGCGCGAAATGGGCAGCCGCTATCTGTTTATCTGCATGTACGTGTGGTTGGAAAAGTACTTCAGCCGCGGAGATTATATGAAAAAAGATGTCTGATCCACGCCAGGAGGAGTTGGCTCGAGTCTACGCCAATCGGTTTGATGCCGTCACCGGCTATCGCCTGCGAGTCTGGGGCGTGTTGGTCCGGAGCTTCTTCCAGCGGTTTGTTCCCGGCGGGGCGGTGGTTCTCGACCTGGGTTGCGGCTACGGCGAGTTCATTAACACCGTTCGCGCCGGCGCGAAATTCGGCATGGATCTCAACCCAAAGACCAGGGACAACCTCGATGCCACGGTGCGGTTTCTGCAGCAGGATTGCTCGACGCGCTGGCCGCTCGGTGATGGAGAACTTGATTTGGTCTTTACCAGTAACTTTTTCGAGCACCTGCCGGACAAAACAGCACTGGGCCTGACTCTGGAACAGGTGTTCCGCTGCCTCAGGCCCGGCGGCCGGCTCATTGCGATGGGGCCCAATATCAAATACACGGGCGGGCGTTATTGGGATTTTTGGGACCATTACCTTCCCCTGACGGAAACCTCGTTGAGCGAGGGCTTGGTGGTGCGAGGATTTGAGATTGAGGAGTGTCAGGGTCGGTTCCTGCCGTACACGATGGTCGGCGCGCGGCAATACCCATTATGGTGCGTGGCCGCTTATCTCCGCGTGCCGTTCCTGTGGCGGTGGAAAGGCGAGCAATTCCTGGTCGTAGCGCGCAAGCCCATCTAAAGGGGAACCGCTCCACGCCGCAGGCGTGGAGCAGATCTGTTTCGGTGCTTAATCCTGCGTTAAGGTCGGTGGGTTACAGTGGTTCCATGAAAGCGAAAAACTTTGACCGACCTTACGGCCGCGGCAGCATGCGCAAGAGCGTTAGCCTTGGATTGAACCTTGCCATCGGGTGGTTTGCGGGGCTGGGTTGCCTGACGGGCCTCGGGGCTGATGTTGGTGGTCCACCCACAAGGGCGGCTGATCTTTTCCAATCCACCAAGCTTTGGACCGTCCATCTTCAGTTTACCCAGGAACAATGGAAGGCCATGGAGCCCGAAGGGGCGGCGGAGGCGATGCCTGGGGCGGGTGGGCCGCCGCATGTCGGACCGGGCGGGCCGGGGGGGGTTGGTCCAGCCATGTTCCTGGCACCGAGCTTTCTCAAAGGCGACCAGGATAAAGACGGCAAGCTATCCAAGGAGGAATTCCGCACGCTAGGCGAGCAGTGGTTTAGCGACTGGGACAAGGACAAACGGGGCACTCTTGATCTGGATCAGCTACGAACCGGGATTGGTTCGACGTTAACTCCGCATTTCGGCCCCGGCGGTCCCGGCGGTCCCGGCGGTCCGGATGGGGGCCCCGGCGGCCCCGAACTCCAAGGGGCGAATGGACACCGAAACGGCCTCGCCGCGGCCGCTGGAATTGATTTCAAATATGTGCACGCTGATTTGGAGTTTGAAGGACAGCTCCTGAGAGACGTGGCGGTTCGTTATAAGGGGAACGGCACTTTCATGGAATCCCGCAATTCTCTCAAACGCTCGCTAAAGATCGATTTGAATAAGTATGTCAAAGGGCAAAAGGTCGCCGGTGTGACGAAGTTGAACCTGCACAACAATGTCACCGATGCCAGTTGGATGAACGAGGTCTTGTCATACCGCCTTTTTCGCGATGCTGGAGTTCCCGCCCCGCGCACCGCTTATGCTCGGGTTTATGTGACGGTGCCAGGCCAATACGACAAAAAGTATTTCGGCCTTTATTCCATTGTTGAGGATGTGGACAGGCACTTCGCCGAAGACCGGTTCGGGGCAAAAGATGGAATGATCTATAAACCTGTTACTCGAGAGCTCTTTGGGTATCTCGGCGAAGATTGGTCGAAATACAACCAGATGTACGATCCGAAAGGTGAACCGTCCGGCGCTGAAAAGCAGCGCGTTATCAGTTTTTCCCAGCTCGTGACCAGCTCTTCGGATTCAGAATTCTCAGCCCGGATCGCGGAGTACCTCGACCTGGAGGAGTTCGCTCGCTTTATGTCGGTCACCGTGTGGCTTTCCACCCTGGACAGCATATTGATGATGGGCCAAAATTTTTACGTTTACCTCCACCCCCAGACCCACAAGTTCGAATTCGTGCCCTGGGATTTGGACCACTCGTTCGGCCAGTTTCCGATGGGGGGTACGCAGGAAGAGCGTGAGAAGCTGAGCATCCACAAGCCGTGGCGAGGCGCCAATCGGTTTCTGGAACGAGTTTTCAAGACTGACGCCTTTAGGAAGCTTTATCTTGCGACGATGGCGGAGTTTTCGAAGAGCATTTTCGTCCCGGAGCGCTTTTCTCAACAGGTCGATGAGGTCGCCGCAGCGATCCGGCCGGCGGTGCGCGAGGAGTCCGAGACCAAGCTCGCCCGCTTCTCGAAGGTCGTCGCTGGGGAAAGCGTTGGTCGGTTGGGGCGTGACGGCGCTCACGATCTGATGATGGGCCCCGGAGGACAGGGTGAGGATGAGCCGAGGCTCGGAGGAGATGCGTTCGTGCAATCGGCTAAGCCCATCAAGGGCTTTGTAACCGCTCGGGCGCAATCCGTAACGGCTCAACTGGCTGGGAAGGACGATGACGCTGTTGCAACTCAAACCGGCTTTGGCCCGCCTGATCGCAAAAGTGATCGTGGCGGACCTGGCGAGCCGAGGAGTTTCGGACCGGGACTGTTCGTCGCTCGCGCCATAATGGAGAAGTTCGACACCAACAATGATGGCAAGCTCACCCACGACGAATTCGTCACTGGTTTTGCCAAGTGGTTCGCTGACTGGGACAGCGATCAGAGCGGGGCTCTCTCGGACGCACAGTTGCGCGCGGGGATCAACCGTGATCTCGCTCCGTTTCACGGAGGTCCACCGGGCGGGCCCGGCTTCGGTCCGCCCGATGAACCGTAATCGGGAAAAGGGACCGGTTTTAGGATCTCGACCGCACATTTTCCCTGAGTCGCCTGGTAAAAGCCGATTTACGGCACGATTTTCAAGCGATAAAAGCGGCGGCTGGATTGGGTAAAGTCGCTGGTGAAGCTGAGCTCAGCGCCGGTGCCGGTTAAGGGACTGCCCAGAACCGTCCAGGCCGGGGCAGCCAGGTCCTCTTTGTATTCGACCTGGTAGGTCAGGCCGGCGGCGCCAGTCCAGGACAATACGAGGTTGGTTGGCGTGGTCTGAAAACTCAGCGGTATGGGTAGCGCAGTGGCCTGGCCGGAGGCCGAGAAGCGAAGATTATCAATGGCCAGGCCCTGCGCTTTACCCGTCGGATCGGTCATTTGCCACACCAGCCACAAGGCCGCTCCCGGCGGCCAGTTAACAATCCCCTGGTTGACCGCGCTCAGATTTGTCTGGTTGACACTGGCCGTCCCATCCACCGGCACTCCGCCCACTGCGGCCGCACTGACGGCGAAACCCACGTTCAGGCCAGGCAACAAACCACTCTGGCTCCCTGAGAACCCCGCGCTCCCAGTCGGGTCGATGAAGTAGTAGCATTCCAGAGTTTTGGGCAGGTTGGATTGGCGCCAGAGTTCGCCGGTCAATTGCACGTTAATCGAGTCGAGGTTCTGGGCGGTTTGGTTGAGGAACCTGGCCCCAAAGGCGGTTCCGCCGGTGCTGCTGGTGGCCAGGAGACCCAAGGCGCGATTGGCGCTGCTCGGCGGCCCCAGGCTAAGCTGTCCGCCAGTGGTCTGGTCTCCGTCGGTGGCGCCGAACTTGGAAGTTAGAGCACCCAGCCCATACCAGCCGGCCAGTTGGGCAATACCCAAGCCGCCGCTGCTGCCACTGGCCACCACCGGGTCGGCAAAACCAAACGGATTGGCCAACGAATAGATCACTCCATTGATGGTGACCGGGTTGGCGGTATTGACCGAAGTATTTCCCGGATCGGGCAGGCTATCAAAGTTCTGGGTGTAAACCCAGCCAGAGCTGGCGTAGCCGATGAAGGAATCGGGTTTGGTGGCGTTATTGGTGCCGCCGGGTGTGGCAAAAGCAAACTCCTGCCGGTCAAAACTCTGGCCGTCGGGTACTGAACCGTAGGAATGGTTGGGGCCGACATTGGCGTAATCGATGTAATCCAACACCTGAGGCTGACCGTTGTACAGCCGGCTCAGGGCCAGAGACCCCGAGCCGCTGGAGAGGGTGAAACTGGTGTGCAG
>JANXQE010000635.1 GCA_025356925.1 Limisphaerales bacterium
CTCTCGGCGAGGCACCCGAACCGATTATGGATTCGAGCCAAGTGCGCGAATGGATTGCTGCCGGCCATGATATCGGCTCACACAGTTTGACGCATCCGTACTTGACCCAACTCACCCCGGATCGAGCGCGGGAGGAAATCAGCGCCAGCCGGAAGAAATTGGAGGATTTGTTTGGGCGGCCAATCGACCATTTCTGTTACCCCTACGGTGATTGGAACGAGACCGTGCGCGACTTGGTACAGGAAGCCGGTTACACCACCGCGAGCACTACTGATACCGGTCTAAATACGTCTGCGGACTCCCCCTTCGCCCTCAAGCGCTTTACCGCGAGATATCCCTCGCGGAATCTGAAAACCTGGTGGCTGTGGCTGCGAGGAAAATACGAGTAGACCGGGCTTGCGAAGATTCGAAGGGCTGGACCCGGAGCAAAGTGACAAGCCCGCCCCAAAAGCCTACTTCGAGCTGTTGCGGGCGGTTCTGAGACCTAAAGACTGACCTCGGTCGTCCCCTCGACCGCGCTTGGTGCCGATAAACGCGTACCGAGCGTGGGTCAAACCGTTGACAACGGCATTGAGATAGTACTTAAAGCCGCTGGAGGTATTAACGCGTTTGACCTCCAACGGCAGGGACGCTTGGCGGAAGAATTCTTTGTAATCAGCGAGCGTGTAGAATCGATCGTTTACGCCTGTTCTGACCAATTTGGCCACCATCTTCGCGCGGGATTTGATTTTGACCAAAGGCCAGACCGGTTCGCGAATGGCGACAAATCGGCCTCCCGGCTTCAACAACCGCTTCACCTCGCGCAGGACCTGGACGATATTAGCCGAGTCGTGCAGAACCGCTGAGCACACGACCGAATCGAAGTAGTTGTTGGGGAAATCCATTTTATGGAAGTCGCCGGGCATCCTGGTGATCTTCGCGGTGTTCGCTTTTCTCAGCAGGAAAACTTTTGGCGCCTGCTCTTTGAGCAACAGTGGAGAGAAGTCGGTGGTGATCACCTCAACGACGTTGGGCAGCTTTGACAGCTCCGCGCTGAGCCAGCCGCCGCCCGCGCCGATCTCCAGGATCCGTCCGCGGAACTCGAGCCGGCATTTTTTGGTCAGAAATGGGATAAACTTCGGCAAGTCCTCCTGCACGGATCGGAACCACTCGGCCTCCGCGCCGGATCCCATCGCGAGCCTGGCCGCGGATTCCCTGAGCGCGAGAGTCCGCTCGTGGGCGTAGCGCGAAAGGTATTCCTTCTTTTCGATGTACTTGGACTCGTTCGTCATCGCCTGATTATGTGACACATTAGGGTGGGGCGTCTGCGCGTGCAATGGACTTTTTTACGGGGAACAGTCGACCGCTATGGCTGCGGGTCGGCCTTCGCACGATCACGCTGCTCGGCGAAAAAGCGCTGGAGCAGGGCGCGGCATTCCGGCTCACGTACGCCCCGGGTGATTTCACACCGATGATTCAAAGTGGGAAACTGCAACAGATTGAGGGCGCTCCCCGCCGCCCCCGCCTTGAGGTCACTCGCGCCGAAAACCACACGTGCCAGCCGGACGTGTACGATCGCCCCGGCGCACATCGGGCACGGCTCCTTGGAAACATAGAGCGTGCAATCGGTTAGCCGCCAATCGCCGACCGCCTCTTCAGCCTGGGTCAAAGCGAGCATCTCAGCATGGGCGGTGGCGTCTTTGAGCAACTCGACCTGGTTAAACGAGCGGGCGATGACTCGTCCCTCGCGCACCACCACCGCCCCGACCGGCACCTCCTCCGCAGCATAGGCTCTGGCCGCCTGGCGCAGCGCTTCACCCATGAAGTAATGGTCGCTCTGTAGATCGATGATCGGTTCGTCGCTCATAACCCGTACGGCTCGCTCGGAGGCCGAGTTCTCTAAGACCCAATTATCAGGGACTCGCAGAGCTCGTCCTTCCAAGCATTGGTTGCGGCTCCGCAGTGCTCTTGCATCTTTAGCCCTCGGCAGCCTCGGGGCTGCGATCCCAGGACTCTTCCAGGGTCCAATCGTTGCGGCCATCCGAGTGGCAATGGCAGTGCGCCGCGAAAAATCCGCCTCGGTATTGCCAGAACCATGGCCAAATGCGCTCCCGATCCGTCTGGGGCAATTTCAGGCTGGCGAGATCGGCGCGAGAGTAGAATTGGAATCTGCCCTCTCGGTGGGCCGGCGGCGCCTGTTTAAGTCTGGCTTTAATTTCAAATAAGAACATCAGCCAATGGCTCTGCCCCTGATAGCCGTGTTCGCTGACGATGCCAGTGAGGTGCAGATCGGGAGGTGAAATCTTTAGCGCCAATTCCTCGGCCGCCTCTCGGCAAGCGCAGGCATAGGGCGATTCGCCGAGGTCAGTGTGCAGCTTCCCCCCGCACGGGCTCCACAGTCCGAGGTTCGGCTCCAGCGCGCGCTGCAGCAGCAGCGTACGATCGTCGCTGTCAAAGCAATAGAGGAGGGTCGAAATCCTGTGGGTCATGCTCGGTGTCTCGCGGGCGGGGGCCGTTCCGTGCGAGGAGGCAGCTCCGGGGTCATTGTTTCTTAAAGCAGTAGAGGTCCCGGGCCGTGCGAATGAAAAGTTCGCCTTGCGCGGCGGCAATCGAAGAACGCACGGGCGCCTCGCCCATCGGGTTCGTCGCGAGGATCTTAAATTCCTCACCAGCCGCCAGCACGACGGCGGTGCCGCTCTCGCTAATGCAATAGAGCTTGCCATCAGCCCCCAAGGGCGACGCCCGGAAGATTTCCTTCACCCCAAGGTTTCCCTGCCAAACTTTTCGCCCGGTTTGCGGTTGCAGACAAGTCATCATTTGCCGATCTCCGTCCAGCACAAAAAGCCGTTGATCGTAGAACAGCGGCGTCGCGCAATCCGAGGGGAATTCAGTGAACTTCCAAGCCAGGTGCGTGTCCGTGACAAGCCCGCGACCGCCATCCTTGATCGCCAGAACCGGATCACGCTTGGGACCGCAAGCGAAAATGAGGCCGTCGGCCGCCACCGGCGAAGGCACGATCCGCCAAAACGGCTCGGTCTTTACATTCAAGCCGGCGCAGCGCCAGCGTTCGGCCCCATCCTGCGCACTGTGAGCGGTCACGTAGTTCCCGCCCACAACGATGATTTCCGCGCCGGTCCCACTCTCGAATGGAATCGGTGTCGTATAGGCCTCTTGCGCTTCGCTAAATGCGTCCGTAGGCCGGATGTGACGCCAGAGGTTTTTTCCGGTGGCCGGTTCGAGGCAAAGCAAGAAGGAATCGCGCTCCGTTCTGCCGTCCTGGGCTTGGGCGTATTCCGGTGGGACTTTGCCATGCTGCAACACCTGGACATAGAGCTTATCCCGATAGAGCATCGGGCTGGAGCCGTAAATCCACATAATGGCAAACCGCCCATAGTCTGCCGCCAAGTTCCGATGCCAGAGTTCGTTGCCGGAAAAATCGAAGGCCGCGAGGTCTCCTGTCGCGAACAGGATGAACACGCGCTTGCCGTCGGTAACCGGCGAGGGCGAGGCCGTGTTGTTTCGACCCTTTTCAAAGTCGCCGCCCGCGATTTTTCGTTCCCACCGCACCCGGCCATTTGTTCGGTCCAGGCAAAGAAGCTTCAGGCTTTTTTGCTCATCCGGACTTGAGACGAAAACCGAATCCTCCCACACCACCGGAGTGGCACCGCTAAAACCTGGAAGCGGTGTAAGCCAAGCTAGATTTTCGGTTTTGCTCCATCGGCTGGGCAGGTTCGTTTCGGTGGTGGAGCCGTTAAAATAAGGCCCGCGCCATTGTGGCCAGTTTTCAGCCGAGGCGGTGAATCCGGTCACCAGTACCAGGCTAAGGATGGCGATAGTCTTCACGCGAGTCGGAGGTTTCCGACGCCTGGAGGCTGCGCTCCTAACACAGCTTTTGGCCGGTGAGGCGTTCGTAGGCTTCCAAATATTTCGACTCCGTCCGGGCTACCACTTCGGGAGGCAGTGCCGGGGCGGGCGGGGCCTTATCCCAATCCAGGGTTTCGAGGTAGTCCCGCACGAACTGTTTATCGAAGCTAGCCTGGCCCTTGCCCGGCTGATATTGGTCTGCAGGCCAGAAGCGCGAGGAATCGGGCGTCAACACCTCGTCGATCAGAATGAGCTCGCCATTGAACAAACCGAACTCAAACTTCGTGTCCGCGATGATGATGCCACGTTTCCGCGCGTAATCCCGGGCCGTGCTATAGATCTTCAAGCTGGCCGCTCGCGCCTGTTCGGCAATATCGTTTCCGACGATCCCCGCCGCCTGCTCGAAGGAAATATTCTCGTCATGGCCAGTCTCCGCTTTGGTCGCCGGAGTGAAGATGGGCTCGGGGAGCTCGGCAGATTCTTTCAGGCCCGGCGGCAAATTAACTCCGCAGACGGTTTGGCTGGCACGGTACTCCTTCCAACCCGAGCCGGCCAAATACCCGCGCACGACGCATTCGATTGCCAGCGGTTTGGCCTTTTTAACGATCATGCTGCGGCCGCCCAGTTCCGCTGCGAAAGGTTCCAGATTTGCCGGCAAGGCGTCCTCGGCGCGGGAAATGAGATGGTTGGGTTGGAAGCTTTCGGTTCGGGCAAACCAAAAATACGAGATCTGAGTCAGGACCTGGCCTTTGTGAGGAATCCCGTTCGGCATAATGCAATCGAACGCGGAGATCCGGTCGGTCGCCACGAACAACAGGTATTCGCCCAAGTCAAAAATATCGCGTACCTTGCCGCTGCGGAGCTTTTTGAACCCAGGCAACTCCAAATGCAGCACAGTTTTACTTTCGGTTGGCATGCGCTCAATATGCGTTTCCGGACTAAAGGTTCAAGGCTGAAAACACCGTTTACGCCTGTAGCTTCCTGAAATCGGTGACTCGACTGTTCCGTTCGTTACGGCTCCGCCGCCCGACGCCTCTTGCTCCCCTTTGCGGCCGCGGATCTTCTTTTGAGTCTCATTCGGCCACCACCGGAGCTCCGGTTTGCTCGATCCTGGCAGTGCATGCTCTGGCCTCAAAGCGCAATCGTTCCCGGTCCATGGCATTCAAGCCCTGGGGATCAAATCGATAGCGATAATGCAGCGTCAGCAGCTCGCGCAGCGGGCCCGTGATCGGTAACAGCTTTTCTTCCTGGGCCAGGCGCTGCAACCAAAGGGACAGCGCTTCGCTCCGTTGCCGGCCCAACCCGCGGGCCGCCAGTTTTTTCTCCAATTCATAGAATTCCGAATCCAGGCCGGGCCAGTCGGAAAAAGGCGCGGAGCGGGAGCCTTGGGTGGTCGAGCGCCGGCGTTTTTGAGCGAGGATCTGGTACAGCAGGAGCGTCAGCACTGGGATGGATGTCCAAAGAAGATACTGACGCACGTGACTTTGGCCCCACCGGAATTTGGAAACCTCAAACGCGATGCGCGTCCACAGGTCTGAAATTTTCTGGAGCATTGAAACCTGGACGGCCTCCGTGGCAACCCAGGAGGCCGGGGTCGGATCGAAGTCGCGCCACGCGCGGCGCTGAGCATCCCAGACCAGGCACCAGGCATGAGCGTCGCGTAGCCGGACGACGTAATTTTGGCCCGAGCCTTCGTGGACCGCGTAACCTACGGCGTAACGGGCGGGGATATTAATCGACCGCAGCAGCAGCGCAGCGGCAGTCGCGAAGTACTCACAATGACCGCTCCGGCTGTGCAGCAGAAATCGGGTCAAGGGGGTTTCATTTCGTCTGGAGGATCGAGGCTGCGCTTGCCAGGTGGTGTATGTAAACTGCGTGGAGAAGAACCTGGCCAGGGTCTGGAGTGCCTGGTCAAGGCTCTGGCCCTGGAGATTCAAGTCCGCGACGATCTGCCTTAGTGCGGGCTCGTCGCGCTCAGGGAGCGTCAGGTCCTCGCCCTTTTGGCCCGGCGGGATATCCAGCGTCGTTCCTGGCCCGTATAGCGCATCGAAAACCACCAGGCCCGGCCCTTCTTCGAGCACCGCGCCCAGTGGGCTTTTCCACACGTTGTAGGCCATCAGGTGTTCCAGCCGCGCCACACCTTTGGGCAAGGGCAGCAGGGCTTTGCCCCCAGGCAAATAACAGGCGATTTTCACTGCGTCTGGCGTGGCTTTGTCCAG
Organism: Limisphaerales bacterium; assembly: GCA_025356925.1. Classification (GTDB taxonomy): domain Bacteria; phylum Verrucomicrobiota; class Verrucomicrobiia; order Limisphaerales; family UBA8199; genus JANXQE01. The sequence goes on from JANXQE010000635.1 coordinate 6,063, forward strand.
CAATCGGAACGTGGATTCGTTGGTCTCAGCGACGCGGCTGAAATCGTTTTCCGTCAATTCCGCATCCCAGATCCGTCCTTTGAAAGCCCGGTAGCTTGCTTCGCGCAGGCGCCTTGGGGGGACGCCATGGCTGACTTCGAGGCGAATGACGATTTTGGGACTGGTCTTGATCCGGCCGGGATTTCCAATTTCGGTCTGGCGTTGCGTGGGATCGAAGCGGCGCCGGGAGAACGCGGCAAGCCATTCTGGATTCAGGTTGCCCAAGTACCCTTGAACCTGGCTAATGCCGCGTTGACCAAAGTAGCCGAGCACAATGATCAAAGCCAAAACCCCGGCCCAGAGGACCAGGCCGAACCGCGGCGAGCGCTCGGGCCAGAGCGCCCAGGCCATCAGCAGGCAGAAACCCCAGAAAAACGTGGTGTCATCGGCCGAATGCATGCTTGAGGAGAAAAGGCAAAGAGCGAAGAAGGGGTAAGCGAAACTGAAGGTGCGGCTGATGGGAGTGGGCAGCCCGAGCCTGCGCGCGGTTTTGCGGCGATGGCGCAGGATGATCGAAATGACGTGCAGGGGGATGGCCTCGCGCGAACTATAGCCCTGTGCGGCTGCGAGCCAAAAGAAAATCATCGGCAGCCACCGCACCACCGACGAGGTGGTGCGCGCCGTGGCCAGCCCCGCGCTGCGCTGGGTCAAGAGATTGGGGCTGTGGAAGAAGCCTATAAAATCCAAGGGCCCCTCATTGGCCGAGAAGGCATAAACCGCCGCGGCCAGAAAAACTACCGTGCAAAAACCCCAAATCCGCGTGAAATCGTCATCGGAGAACTCCCAGCGGGCGGGGATGACGCGAGCGCCCTCCAGCACCAACGCCATGATCATACCCGGGACGAGAAACCCGGTCTGCCAGCCCCAGAAGACCAGCCCTCCGCCAAGCAAAAAGGGTGGAGCGTTCATTTGAGCTGCGCCAGGCCCTGTTCGATTTTGCCGCATTCCAGCACCACAAAGCGCTCCGTCCGGCCCTCACCCGGCCCCAGCAACGGAGGTTTTTCCCTCCCTGGCTCGACGACCACGAGCACCAGCATGGGCACACCCAAAGCCCGCACGCTTTGCACCAGCTCACGCCGCTGCTTATCCCAGGCCAGCAACACCAGAATGCAGCCGCTCACTTTGCCAACATGGTTCAGGACCAGGTGCTCCAGTTTGTCGAAGGCGCCGCGTGGCGATGGGCGAACGGAGGCCAGGATTTCCAATAACTGCTCGCCGTGCGCAACTCCCCGGCCCGCCGTGAAACAATAGGATTGCGAGCCGATGAACAACAGGTCCAACAACGATTCCTGTGTTTGAATCGTACAGGCAAACGAGGCGGCGATTGACGCGGCTTCTTCGAATGCTTCGCTCTGCGAGTGCTTCGTGAAAGTGTCGAGGACGAGCGCATGGCGCACGAAAAACTCATCCTCGAATTCCTTGACCACTGGCTTGCCGGCGCGCGCCCAGCTTCGCCAATGGATATGTCGCAGTGGGTCACCCTGGCGATAATCGCGCAAGGCGACAAATTCGTCACTCTGTCCGACATTGGACGCCAGCGCCACGCCACCTTGCTGGTATTTCATGGTTCCTGGCAACGCGACGAGCGGCAGCGGATAGCGTTTGGGCAGGATGAGAACGCTTTGCGGAAGCCGCACCTCGACAAATGCGCGGAACAACCCAAACGGGTCAGGTCGCGCCACCGCAACGCTCTGCAAGCGGAGGAGGCCGCGCCGCAACGGTACCAACTGGCACTGCACCCGCACCTCTTGGTTAGGCAACGCCGGGGGCAGGGCCACGATCTTCACGTGCGCCAACTTGAACGGATTTGACCGTTTTCCCTGGCTCAACCGCAACGAGCGGGCGCGTTGTTCGTAGGCCAGTTGGAAAGCCAGCCAATCCTGGAACGAGGGTCGGGCGTCGGCGATGTTTTCCACAACCGCCAGACCCGCCTGGGTCTTCGTGGTGAGATTCCGGAGCGCCATGGTGTAGCGCAGAGGCACGCCCGCGGTCCCGAACCGAGGCAGCACGCGCGTGGCGGAAAAGCGTGCCCGAAAGAAAAAGCTGGAGCCAAACG
>JANXQE010000650.1 GCA_025356925.1 Limisphaerales bacterium
TGGCAAGCGGGATCCGGCTCAACCCGGCCCGCAGCGATGGTGGTGATCGGCACGACGACCAAGGGCATGCCCAGCGCGCGGACGACTTGCGTCCAACGCAGTTGAGCTTGATCGAAAGCGACTGTGACGCATGCGCGGTCCATTCCTCCCAGTAAGCTCACCGCTCGCCAACGCCCGCGCCGGAGCTTATGCTGGGTCGATGAAAATCGTTGGCCTGCAAATTGACATCGCCTGGGAGAACAAACCAGCCAATTTCGAGAAGGTGCGGCAACTTTTGCGTGACTCGACTCTCGATCCCGGAGACCTCGTCGTGCTGCCGGAGATGTTCGCCACTGGGTTCAGCATGAACGCCGCGGTGATCGCCGAACCCGATCGAGGAGGAACCGAGCAAGTCCTCTCACAGCTCGCGAAAGAGTACGGGGTGTTTCTGATCGGCGGAGCAGTGATTCAAGGCCAGCATGGGCAACCTCGGAACAAGGCGCTTGTATTAGGGCCCGATGGTGCCTTGATCGGCTCCTATGCCAAAATGAGGCCCTTCACTCCAGGTGGAGAGAGCGAACACTATGCGGCGGGAGATGGTCCGATTGCTTTCCGCTGGGGTGAATGCGGGGTTTCTCCGTTTATTTGCTATGATCTGCGGTTCCCCGAATTGTTCCGCCAGGCAGTCGCAACACATCGTCCGGAATTATTAATAGTTATTGCCAACTGGCCCGAACGACGCGTCACTCACTGGGTGCGGCTGTTGCAAGCGCGGGCCATCGAAAATCAGGCGTACGTGGTTGGGGTGAACCGGGTCGGGAAAGATCCGTATTACACGTACACTGGACGTTCGATGATCGTGGACTACAACGGCGACATCCTGGCCGACGGCGGAGAGCACGAGGGGTGTATCCAGGGACGCTTGGAGTTGCAACAACTCCGCAAATATCGGGAAGGCTTGCCGTTTCTGAAGGATTTGAAGCCGCTGGAGGGGCCAAGGCATCTCCCGTGACTAGCTCGCGGGCGATCCTGGACGGGCCCGCCTCGCCGGCTGGCTGGCCATAGCGGTTTCGGTCACTTGCATGACCGTGTTTGCCTTGGGTTATCTGGCATTCCCGCGAGCACTGCTGGCTTGCTTCACCAGGGACCCCGCGGTCGTTGAGGTAGGCGTGAAGATACTGTTGGTGGTCGCGCTGTTCCAAATCGCAGACGGCACCCAGGTCAGCACGACCGGCGCGCTGCGTGGATTGGGCAATACCCGCGCGCCCATGTTGGCAAACCTGATCGGACATTATCCCTTTGGCCTGACCACAGGATTGATTTTGTGCTTTGGCTTTGGTTACGGCGTGGTGGGTCTGTGGTCTGGTTTGGCGTGCGGGCTGCTCTCGGTCGCGCTGATGTTGGTGCGAGCGTGGTGGAAGTTAACCCGAGATTTGTCGAGCCTGCAGCCGGTGGCAGATTTCCGTCGCCACATTGCCGAGTCGATCGAATTCCAATCTGGACCGGAGCCCTGAGGCGCTGCTCACGGGCTCAGGAACCCCGATTTCGTGGGAATGTGGGAATGGGGCGATCAAGCGCGCCGGGAAGGACCCGGGCATCGCCCTCGCCCATAGAGCTGGAGCGCAGCGGAAAGCAGATGCTCAGGGTGTTCGCGGCGGAGGGTTCGGCGACTCAGTAGGGCGGGCGGCCCAAATCGGACGGGGGCTCCATCTGACCGCGATTTCTTCTCCTGATGTTATTCTGTCGAGCTGCCAGCTCGTCTGCCATGGCGTCTGGGTTGGGGTACTTGGTAAAGCCCTCAGGCGGTGAGAAGACATCGGCCGGAGGCGCCTCGAAGCGGATTTTGGAAAGGGTGAGCGTCAAGGGATTGGGCTTGGCGGCCGCCTGGATCCGCACCGGCAGCCCGTTCAAGTCCATGGCGCGCAGGATTTCGAAATCCGCGGTTGCTCCATCGGCGCTTCGGACCGTAGCGGTCGCGGGCTCACATGGGTGGCCGGAAATCCTCTGCGCTCCTGCTTTGCTCGGGTTGAACTCAATATTAGTGACCGGGAGTGCAGACGAAATGGGCGCGTAACCCTGCAGCGCCTCGCTCAGTACGTAACCCCGGCACTCGGCCGCATCCCAGATAAAGCTGTATCCGCCCGGCTGGTGATGGGCATCAGTGCTTTCAGCGGAGTTCGGCGCGTAGAGCAGTTTTGTTCCGCGCGCCAGCAGTTCGCCGGAACTACTGCTCTGCTTGTCAAGCGAGCTTTCCTCCTGTACCTCGGCCCGGGCGCTAAAACCCGCCCCGTTGGTGAGCAGCAACGCGATCGGACCCGCGAGAAACGCGGGAGGTCGGGGCGTCACCACGCGCGCAAAACCCTGGCGGAGGACCGTTGCATTAGGCCCCGAGCAACCCGTGACGACCAGTATCACGGCAGCCAGAAAGCAGCCGGCGAGAAGTTCAATCGAGATGTTCCACGGTTCTGAACGCCGGCTCAAATGTTGCATACCTGCTACACTAAATTCGAAAGTCAGCCGGTCAAGCCTGCACCCAAATCGCCGCTTTGGGTCGATGAACTTTCCGAACGACCGCCGTGGCGGTGCGAGGTGGCTCGCAGTTGAAGGGCGAGCGCCAACACGGAAAACCCCAGCGTCGAGTGGCCGGTCCATCCTTGGAGTCAAGAATCAAAGTCCGGGATCTCGAAGAGCTCCTTAACAGGAAAAGTGAAGCCAGGCAGCAAGGAGGCGCCATCCAACTGGTCCCCCTCGCCCAAAAAGTTGGAACGTTTCGTGGAATTGTAAACTGAGACAGTTCGTTCTTTTGGATTGACCACCCAGGCAACGCGGGTGCCGTTGGCGAAATACTGCGTCAGCTTTTGTTTGAGTTTTCTCTGGCTTTCGCCTGGCGAGATAACCTCCACCACCAGGTCCGGCGCACCCTGAAACAGCTTTGTGAAAACCTGCTTTTGCCCACGCAGTCGATCCTTCCCTACGAAAGAAACATCGGGCGAAAGACAGTCGCCGCTCTGCAATCGAAACCCAGTGCTCGAATCCACCACCACGCCTAACCGGTGCTTGAGGGCATATTCGAGCAGAGCCGCCAGAAGGCGGGAAGAAATGTACCCGTGCTGGAAACCGGTTGGGCTCACTGCCAATTCTCCCCCAAGCAGCTCATACTTCCGACCATCGCGCGGTAAAGCCATGAGCGCTTCATCCGTCCACCCGTTTCTTTCCACCGGCGCTTGCATATCTCTTCAAGGTAGCCTCCGTGGTCAGGGTTCGCCATCATTTAAGCTTCCTTAGTGGTCCCTAACGAAGAGTTTGCCCGGCAACTGCCGGACCAACCGCTTCATTTCCAGGCTGAGCAGGGCCACCGATGCCGCAGAACTAGGGAGTCCGCTCCTGCGAATGACGTCGTCGATGCTGATCGGTTCGCGGCTAAGAGTATCATAAACGCTCTGCTCGTTTACCGGCAGTTCCAACGCGGCCAGAACGCCAGTCTCGGCGGGTGAAGCTGGCCTGTTGCTCGGCGGGAAAAGGTATTCGAATTCGCTCAAAATATCTTCCGCCCCTTCGCAGAGCTTGGCCCCCTGCTTGATCAGCTCATGGCATCCTTTGCTCCGGGGAGAATCGATCCGGCCGGGGACGGCGAAGACCTGCCGCCCGTATTCATTCGCGAAGTTTGCGGTAATGAGCGCGCCGCTCGTCAGATTGGCTTCAACCACGACTGTGCCCAAGGTCATGCCGGCGACGATGCGATTGCGGATGGGGAAGGATTGTTTGTCGCCGGGGCGGTTGAACGGGAATTGGGTGATGAGGGCGCCGTTTTCTGATATTCGATCGAAGAGTTGCTTATTTTCGGCTGGCCAACAAATGTTGATGCCTGTACCGAGCACTGCCAGGGTTCGGCCTTTGGCGCTCAGCGCGCCCTGATGGGCCGCGGAATCTATCCCTCTGGCTCCGCCGTTCACGACCGTCACACCCAGGTACGCGAGTTGATAGGCCAGCTTGCGGGCAATTTCGATCCCGTAATGCGTTGTCATTCGTGAGCCAACCATTGCCACGGAATTCTTGTCCTTGGTCAGCAACTCACCTCGCACGTACAGCACCACCGGCGGATCATAGATCTGGCGCAGCAGTTCCGGATACTCGGAGTCGCCTTGGGTAATGATGCGGCAGCCGAACTCCGCGATGCGCTTAAGCTCGGCGCTCAGAGCGACACTCTTTTCCCAACTCGCAATGGCTTCGGCGGTCTCTTCGCCGATACCGCGGACCTGGAGCAGTTGCTGACGCGAGGCGCCCAGGATGGCCGGCGCCTCTCCAAAATGCTCCAGCAGTTGACGCACCCGCACCGGCCCGACGTTGTCGATCAAGTTTAGTGCCACTAGCGCTTCGCGAGAGTCCATGGCCACTCGTTATGGGTGAAGGCGACGGAAGCCCCATCCCCTGTGATGGAACACCTCCCCAGGCGAGGTGTTTATGGAGAGCCTCCTTTCGCGTTCTCGCATGCATTGGGACCATGAACCTCGGCGTAGCGACGTCTCGGCAGAGCGCGGCAGAAAGTGGTTTCGAGGATTGGTGGCACTCGGCCGAGGCGCCGCTACGGGACGAAGGTTCATCGAGAGTTTTTGTGCGCTTTTGCGCGTACCTGGAGACCTTGAGCCCAAGAGAAATTGCTCGCTCGTTCCGCGCGTAGCGTCTTGAAGTGCGGGCGCCGGAAAAGCGCCACCGCACTCGCGCA
>JANXQE010000704.1 GCA_025356925.1 Limisphaerales bacterium
GGATCAACACGATCAGTTCGCTGCGCGTTCCATCACTTTCCGAGCTACGGAATAAGTAGCCCAGCAGCGGGATATCCTTTAGAAACGGCACCCCCGAGTTGTTGGAGTTTTTCGAATCCTCGATCAAGCCGCCGAGCATGATGGTGTCGCGATCGCGGACAGCGACTTTAGCAGTCGCATCTTTTGAGCTGGTGATCGGCACATCGCCGACCCCCTGGATCGTGACATTGCCTTTGAAGCTTTCTATTTTCGTGTGAATATCCATCACGACCAGCCCATCCGGATTGATTAACGGCGTAACTTCGAGCGACACGCCAATCTGCAATTGCTGGATGGTGGAATAACCGCCAAACGAGCCGCCGCCGTAGTAGCTGCCTTGTGGATACGGCCGCGATTCACCCACGAAGATGCTGGCCGGAACCGCGTGGGATGTCTGAATGCGCGGACGCTGGAGAATTCTGGCGCGGCCATTGGCGGCCAGAGCGGTAACCGAAACATCCATGTCATTATTACCCAGACTGGCCAAGTAGCTGAAACCGCTGGGAAGATTACCGGCGGCGTTGGTCGCTCCGCCGAGGACATTGAAGGTACCCGGCGCCAAAATATTGTTATTGTTGATCGCGCCCTGGCCCAGCATTGAGCTGCCGATTCCGTGGGGTTTGGTTTCCAGGTAGCTGACGCCCAAAGTCATCGAGTTGTTTAAAGAAACCTCGATAACGACAGCTTCGATCAAGACCTGCGCGAGCACGACGTCCAGTTTGGCGATAATATCTTTGATTACCTTCATGTCGTCCCGCGAGGCGTAGATCAGGAGTGAGTTGGTGCGTTCATCGGCGATGATTTTAGTCTGGCCAAGAACCTGGATTTCTCCAGAAACAGCCGCCCGGTTGATGATCCGCTGCAGGCGGTCGCCGAAGCTGCTGGCGCCCGGTTGAGCGACGCCGGGTTGTGCGGTGTTGCCGAACGGACTCGTGCCGAGTCCGGTTGTACCCGGATACCCGGAATTGCCCGTGCGATTAAACCCGGAGGTGCCCCGACCACCGATTCCGGAAGCGCCTCGATTTCCTACGGCAGCTCCCCCCGCAGCGGCACCGACCGTGGTCGCGCCGCCACCGGTGCTTAAGCTGTTCAAGGCGCTAGCGATATCAGAAGACAAGGCGTACTTGATCGGGATGACCTCGGAAATAAATTCCGAAGGGACGTTCACATCGACCTTCTTGACCATCTCAAGCATGCGCTTGACGTTTTCGGAGTAATCGCGAATCACCAGGATCTGACTGCTATCGATGGGCAGAATGCCGTTGGCCAGGCCGGCGCTGGCAAAAGGTGTCAGGACCGGAACCAATTCAGTCGGTTTGGCGTAAGTGGTTTGGACGACGTGGGTAACAAACTGGCCCATGTCGGGCAACTGATCACCCTTCTCTTTGCTAAACGCCGCGCCAATCTGGCCAGCCTGCGCGGTGGGCACGACTTTGACAAATTTCTCTCCGACGTTTACCACGGCAATGCCGTTGAGCGCCAGGACGGCGTCAAAGGCTTGAACGGCTTCATGTCGAGTGAGCGGTGTTTGGGTTTTGAGAGTAATCGTGGGCGCCGGAAGCGTAGTGGGGCGCAGAACCGTGCGGCCAACCAGTTCCGAATAAATCTGCAGGACCTGGTTTAGATCGGTGGCCGGGAAATTAATCGTTCCGGCGGGCAGCACTTCCTCTGGAGCGGCGTTGGTCGCGGCGACCGAGGGCACGCCGATCGCGGTCAGGTCGGCTGGTGGTTTAAGTTGGCCGGGAACAGCAGCCGCGGGTGAGGGCGTCGGGAGGACAACCGGCGCGCCCGCCGGGTTTGCGGCCGCGGGAGCCGGAATCTGAACCGGAGTCAGAGCGGTCCGCGTCGCCGGGCCGGGGACGGTTAGGACTCCCGGTCCGACCCCATTCCTCGGCGAATTTGCCGCTCCTGCCGGCTTTCCAGCCAGGGCATTCTGCAGGGCCCGCTGCAACTGCAGGGTGCGGTTGGTATCTGGGGTGGCCTCCGGCGGCAACGGAGCGAATCCGCCGGAGGCGGCGGAGTTGGGCGGAGTCTGGGCCCACACAACGAATGGACTCAGAAGTAACGTGAGCAGAAGTGTTTTCACGGTCGTTTGGTGGAGGTTTTGTCTGGGGCCGCGGACGCGGCGATCGGGGCGGTGGCACGAGTACCGGGAGCTTGAGCCGGGCGGTTGGCCGGCTTTGCGAGAGCGCGTTTTTGGTAGCTGGCTACGAGTTTAACCTGGGCGACGAGTTGTTGCCGCGGAGGATCCGGACGCACGCTTAGGTCGCGCACGCGAATCTGCGAGTTTCCCGAGCCGAGGCTAAAAAGAAAATCTACGAGTTGCTGTTCGCCCGACTGGACACTCAGGCTCTGGCTTTTCTCCAGGAAGAATTGGTTGGTCTGGGTGTTAATATGGGAGTTGGAGACGATGTGCACGCTGCTTTGCCCGGCCTGCGCGTTGACCGTGTTGGCAAACTGGAGCGATTGCTCTTCCGCGGGCACGTCGGAGTTCTCTCGTTCAAACTCTCTCAGGCCCCCCACATAAATGTTAGTCTGGGCGATTTCAGTCTGGTAACGCGCGAGCTTCCGTTGCGCCTCGCCCATCCGGTCGTGCACGGCCGCCAGATCGGAGAAATGCGGGATGACGAACAAAAAATTGAGCACGACAAAGAACAGGGTGCCAAAGCCGACGACCACGCGCTTCTCAAACGGCCGGAGACTGTTCCAATAACCCTTCATTGAACCTCCGATCGTTTAAGTTCCAGGCTCAAGGTCCAGGCCGCGATGGCTCCGGTGATCCTGAACTGGATGCTTTCGCCTTTGTTGGCATCAAACAGCGGCTCCCCTCGAATCGTGGCTTTGCGCATATCGCCTTCGAAGGCATAAAGCTGGTCGGTCTGGTCGCCGGGAGCCGTGCCGGACAAGTTCAAGCGGCGGCCGTCGCTGAAGTTCATACTCTCCAGGATCATATTCTCGCGCAGGAGCCGGGCGGTAGTGCTCCAGCAATCCAGGCCGGCGTACTTCAATTCCTGGCGTTCTTTAAGTACTTTGAAGCGGTCACGAAGCTGGATGGCGTTGGTATAGGTCGGGCCGATCTGGTCCACTTGGGCTTCGATCGCGTCGGTGCGAACGCTGGCAAAGGCCAGCGTGCCCATGTAGATGGCTACGCCCAGCAGGTAAAGGGCGCCCAAAGCGACCAACCCGCGCATCCATAGCCGGTCAACAAATTGCTGCTCGTACCGCAGGACGAATTCGGCCGGCATCAGGTTCGCTCGCGGCTCTGTGTGCGCGGAGCGGCGGGCCGTTAAGGCAGCCAGCTCCCGAGGCGGCTTGGGCGTGACGATTTCGATGGGCTGTTCCAGGCCCGCTCGCAAGGCCGGTTCCCATTCCGCGGCGCCTACATCGGCCACCAGGTGCCATTCGGCTGGGGCGGTCAACCACCCTTCCAGTTCACCGGCCCAAGCCATCTGCATGAGTTGCTCTTTCAGGGCGGCCGGCCGATTAGTGGGCGGCATCGTCAGCAAATCCAGCCTTTGGAGGACTCCCTTGTACCACCAGGCGACCAGCGCTAGGTTTCTGCCTCCGGCGGCTTCCGGATAAATCCAGGCGCCATCCTCCGTGATGGCCGTTGTCTGCAGTTGATCCAGCAGCGGCAGCTCCAGCCGATCGGCCAAAAACCCCTGGCTTTCGAGTCGGCCGAGGAACTCCTCAATCACGTTGCGCTCGACCATCATCACCACCACGGTCTGCAGATTGCCTTCGGCGTGCGGCAGGACATGAATACTCCAGGCTATCTGGGCCACGGGCATTGGAGAGAGCTTTTCCAACTGGAGCTCGACCATGGCCAATGTTTCATTGAGATCGCTGCGCGGGAGTTGCGTGACCCGGAGGAACACGTTCTCGGGCGGCAACCAGGCAATGTTGAGTTTGCGGTGGAAGAAGGATCGCCAATCTTTGGCAACGATGTGCCGCGGCAAAGCTTCACCCTCAAGACAGGTTTGCTCGCGGTTCAACACATAGCCGGCCTCGCGGGCGTCGAACTGCCAAACCTGTCGGGCCTGTGGACCAATTTCGAGGACGTTGCACGAACGAATCGCGCCGCCGGAGGCTTGCCGTAATGGCTTGATTCCCACTTTGGACGACGCAAGCGGGAGGGTGGTCTTTGCTCCGGCCCGGGATTGTGAGCGGCGCGCCCGCACCAGGAAAACCAATGCCAGGCAAATGCACACGCCGACGAGAACCGGGTAAAACGTGGGGGAGCCTTGCCAGCGACGGATAGTGTCGACCAGGGTCGAGACGCGGTTGGTTGAAGAAAGGCCGGCTGGGCTGGCATTGGTACCGGCTCGCGTGCCTTGGAGAGGGAAGACCAGATTGGTTTTCCCCGCGAATGTCGGAAGCTTCGAGAGCAGATTGGTCTTGGCACCGACACGCGGACCGCCCGGAAGGGCGTTCGTCGCCGCGTCGAGCTCTGTCGTGAAGAGGATCGCCCAAATTCCGACCGAGGCCAGCAGCCCAAGTAATCGCGGATAAATCATTTGCCGTCCATGAGGGAATCGAGATGTTCTTCGATTTGGGTGACCCGCAGGACTTCTTCGATGGTGGTTTGACCACCTCTAACTTTATTCCACCCATCGGTGCGCAGCGTTCGCATGCCGGAATCCATGGCCCGCTGAGCGATCGTAGAGGCCGGAGAGCGATTCAAGATGAGCGGGCGTATCGCCTCGTTGAGGATCAACAATTCGTAAATGCCCATCCGGCCCTGGTACCCGAGTTGGCGGCATCGTTCGCAGCCCGCACCGTGCCAGAATTTCGCGGTTTCAATTTCCGCTTCGGGAAAACCGATGCGAAGCAGGTAATCGCGCTCGACCTTTTGTTCCCGCTTGCAGTGCGGACAAATCGTGCGCACCAGGCGCTGGGCCATGACCGCTTCCACGGAAGAGGCGACCAGGAACGG
>JANXQE010000766.1 GCA_025356925.1 Limisphaerales bacterium
TCATGGGCTCGGCAGCCCTGCGGGCAACCTTTTGCCGAAACTCCAGCTCCTTCCGCTTCTGCGCTTCGGTTTCTTCCGCCGTGAGGTCCCGGTTCTGGATTTTGACGAGCCGGGAAAAAGGGATGCCCTGAATTGGAATTACTTCGAAGGTCTGCGCCGTAGATTTGGTTGGTGTCCCCGTGTCATCCAACTCCTCATTGACAATGCGTTTTTCAAAAACGTAATCGTTCGCCCGCGGCGTGCCACTCTCATCTTCGGCGCGTTGAACAACCCGCTGCATCACCTGCGAGGCGTCGGGAAGAGCGCCCTCGATTGGAGCGGCGCACTGACACGAAAAGTTTGGCGCCAACGCGCTGCCGGCTAAAATAAACCAGCGAAGCGCCGCGAAATTCATCGCTAGACATTTAACATATTGGAATTGGAATGGAAATGGTAAGCTCCGATTCCGGCCCGGGCCTCCAGTCGAATATTGATTTCCCGGGGCCAGGAGCGCGCTTGATCGGCCGATTGAGTTCATTTAACGCAGCCAAACTCCAACCGGTCATAGCTTCTCGTGGTCATCCTGGTGGGACCTTCACTATCAACCGGCCCTGATTGTCCAGCTGCGTGGAGAGAATGGGCAGGTCGCGTTTCGCCGGTCCCCGTGTCACACGACCATCGGAATCGAAGGTCGAGCCGTGACACTTGCAGTAATAGGAACCGTCCGGTTCCGCGGCGAGTTTGCACTTACGATGCGTGCAAATGGCGGAAAGTACGAACAGCCTATCGCCCTGGCGAACCACGAAGAACCCCTGATCACGAAAATCACTGTAAACTCGGGCGCCAGCATAATTGCCAGCCGGACCGGCGTTTACAATTCGTTCGTCCTGTGTCGCGGGAGTCCCGACGTCATTCGCTGTTTTGCACCCCGCGGCCACGCCTGCGCTGAGGATCAGGAAGTGTCTGCGGTTTATCTTCATGAGCTTTTGAATCGGAAATCAGTATTCAAACACCAAACTCGTTAGAATGCCCCAGTGGACATCTGCCCGCGCATTGCTGTTAAGCGGAAAAACAAATCCGAGTCCCAACCGTGGCTGGACCCGTCCGATGGCGTTAAGATTAACACGACACGCGGCATTTCCGAGCAGGCTGTTATGTCCGGGGTCATCCTTGTTCAGTTGCGTCTCCCCCAATAATTCTAAAATAGGTATGAGTTGCTGGACACCGGGTATCGGCAACTGGCGATGCGCAATGCTGTAGCCGAAAACACAGCCGTATTCAAATCTTTCCAGGCCGCCGTCGGCGCCACCGCCCAAGAGCGTAGAATAGCCGAAGAGCGCCTGAATCGTGAAATCTTCACCAACTTTCAGATCGTTGAAGATTTTGGGAACCAGTTCGGTGTTTTTACTCACAGCCGAGTTAACGGGGATGCCCACTTCCATGGCCGCACCCAACGTGGCGTCAAAGAATCCGTTGGCCGAGACGAATTGATAAAACGGGTAGCGCGCCCCGGCTTCAAGATTGCCGATTCCCTGCGAAACTTGACCGGGCGATGCCTCGCGCACAAATGGAACTTTCAGTTCCAAAGTCAGCAGACCAAACCCTTTCTCCAGCTCCGCCGAGACCGTGTCACTCTGTTGACCGCCTGCCCGAGTATGAAGCCAATCCAGGCGGGTCTCATTGATTTCCAGACCCGAATCGTCCACTAGAAACGGCTCCGGAAAGTTTCCCTGGCCATACCAACTGCGATGGTCCAGTCCGTTCAACAAACCGTAGCGACTGCCCGGAGAAATCGATGAATCCGTGGCAGTCGCGGGCGATGCCATTTGCTCAGTTGCCAGCGCTGGCGTGGCGACAAGCGAAATCGCGGACAGCATTCGCAAAACCCGGGTAACATTTTCCGTTAGTAATTTCATGGGGGCCAGATTATGAAAAAGTGCGTTCCCCGCGCTTCCGGCGGCTTGCGTTTCTTTTGCGGTGCCTTGCGATTTGAACCCCGACCGGACTCCTCCGATTTCAGAAGAACTTGGCCTGGCGCTGCACGGCAGTCTCGAGGGGAGCCCTCACCGGGTATAATCCCGGGCAGCAGCCGAAGGTTTCCCGGAAGGAGACCGTGAAGTGGCTGAGGCTGTTGTAACCGACTTCGAAGGCCGCCTCGGTCACATTGCACTGGCCGCTGCGCAGCAATTGGGCGGCACGCTCCAGCCGCAACTCCCGCAAACAGCTCGTAATTGTTTTGCCCGTTTCCTGCGTGAAAATGCGGCTGAGATGGAAATGGCTGCAGCCAACCCGCCGTCCGATTTCCTCCAAAGAGGGCGGCTCCGACAGGTTCTCCTTTAAGATCGCCCGGACTTTTTGCGCGCGCTCGCCGTTCAGCCGCTTCACCCGTTGGCAAAACAACTCCTCGGTCGGCGAGGGCCGATAAAGCAAGGTCGCTGCGATTTCGAGGGCCTTGGCCTGGTACCACATTGGCCGCGCTGACGCACACACCGGCGGGTGACACAGACTCCCCACGACCTGTTGCAAGTCACTGTTCATCCTCATCGACCCGGAGACGGCCGCACCTTGACCGCCCTCCCTGGTAAACAGGCTGACAAAGAGCGGGTACCCGGCTTCCGTCCGGGGCGGAATATGGGCTCTGAGAAACGGCTTTGAGAATTCGATAGTCGCAAATCGATGCCGCTCACCGGCGCGCCTGAACGCCTTCAGTTGGGAACGGCTTTGGAGATAAAACCCAGCCGTGTCCGCGCTCAGTTCAAGCACGCGCCCGTCCCCCCGCACTTCGGCGCGTCCGGTCAGGTTCAGGCAGAGCTCAAGCCCGCCCGGATGAAAGCTCCGGGACCAGTCGAGCTCGCGATCCACCATGAAATCATGCCATTCCACACTATATCCATGGTCCCCGAAACCGCCGGATAATTGACACCAGCCTGGCCCCACCGATTTCCAGGCATTGGCTTCCGAGAACGCTCTGGGGCGTTTAACGGTTGGGTTCAGCGAACTGCAAGTCATGCGGAAGGATTACCAAATATGAGACTCGGTCTCAACTAAAACGACCGCCGCTCGGTTGTTGACGACCCAGGCTCGTCCATCCGGCTCGGTCAGGTTGATCGCAGGTCGAGACCTGGCCGGCAAAGCGGCAAGCTATTTTTAGAAAACCCGCGCCGGAGTGTTGCCTCGGATGTTGCATGATGGTCGAGGCCGCTCGCCGCGTAGCGCAGGTTTTCAACCTGCTGACGCCCTGACGCAGCCGACACACGGCGAAGTTCGGCACTCAGCGACGCACAGCGCGCTCGGGTGGCTCCGGTAATTCAATGCCGGAACCAGGGCAAATGCGATTGCGCGATTAGTTCCAGACCCAATCTGCTTTGGTGTAATTTGCCACGGAATCGCTCTCGGGCGCGAGACCGCCCTGGTCGTGTCCGTTCCAGCCAACGGAGTAGAGAGTGAAATGAGTGCTATCCAGGCGCCGATAATGGAACTTGCCTCCGCCGATAGTTTCGTGCGGAACCTGGTCGGCGAATTTGGGTGCGAGCGAGCCAAGCCCAGGCGGGTACTCGTCGCGCGCGAGGCGATACCTTTCGAGTGCGCAGGCGATAAACGCCTGGTCGACGAAGCTTTGATTTCGAACCATCGTTTGCCAGGCGCGGCTGCACATGGGCGTGGCAATCTCGGCCAGGAGCGTCGTTGGTGAGGCGAGTGTCCGAGCCCTCTCGGTATCGGACTCGGCCCGCTCGATGTCACAAGAGCGCAGGGTCTGGGTCGCACGATCGAAACACGCGATGCTGCCCTGCAGCAAGGAAGCGCTGGCGGCCATGCTTTGGTATCGCCAGCCTCGTGGGGCAAAGGTCAGGACACAAAAGCCCGGGCTTTTGAGTTTCTCCCAGAGATTCTGCGGCTCGTGCCCAGGGTTGAACGAGTTGGCGAATTCACTGGCGCTGGCGGACTCGATCGTCCGGCCAATGGCCAACCGTTCGCTCGAAAGTCCTGCCACCATCAAAGGGCCCAGGTGGATTTTCTCAAGCTGCCCCTGAAGGGCAAGTAACTGTGGCTCACGCCAGGCTCCCAAGCGCAACCCGTCATGGATTACCGTGACATAGAGGCCGGTGATCGCGCCCTCGATCAGGGCGGCCACCAGGCTAAACGACTCGGCTTCGAGCACCGCCGAGAGGTCATGGA
>JANXQE010000776.1 GCA_025356925.1 Limisphaerales bacterium
CGGTGAACGTGGTTTTGCCGTGGACGTGATTGGCTTCGACAAATTAATGGCCGATCAGCGCGAGCGCGCTCGCGGGGCACAGAAGAAGACCGTGATTTCCCTGTCCGAGTTGACAAACGTTGAAACTCGATTCGTCGGCTATGACGAAATGGAAGTGGATTGCCGAGTCTTGAAGACGTTCAGCGAGAATGGCCTTTTCGCGGTGGTGGACGTTTCGCCACTTTATGCTGAGATGGGAGGGCAAGTCGGAGATACAGGCATCCTTACCTTTCAACACGACCAGCTTAGCTATCCTGTGACGAAAACGATGAGGCGCGGCAAGGCGTTCTTTCTTAAACTCGAGGGCACCGCCGACGAGCCTTTGCTGGCCCTGCATGAGGAGAACCTGGCCCATTTAAAGGTTGATCTAGCTCGGCGCTTGGCGATTGAACGCCACCACACGGTCACGCACCTGCTCCACTGGGCCTTGCACGAAGTCGTCAGCCTCGATGCAACCCAAAAAGGCTCGTACGTCGGTCCGGACAAACTGACTTTCGATTTCAGTAGTGCTCCCCTGACCCCGCAGCAGGTAGCTGATGTGGAGCGGTTGGTCAATGAACGCGTGCTGGAGAACGCTCCGGTGACCTGGAGCGAGGTCAAGTACAGCCACATCAGAGATCGCAAGGACATCATGCAGTTCTTTGGTGAGAAATATGGCGACTTGGTTCGAGTCGTGCAGGTCGGTGGGCAGCCGGCGACGCTCGATGGTTATTCGATGGAGTTGTGCGGCGGCACACATGTAAGTGCAACGGGAGAAATCGGCCTGTTCCGAATTTTAGCCGAATCCGCGGTGGCCGCGGGCATTCGTCGGATCGAAGCCGTCTCGGGACTTGAAGCTTATAAATCCGCCAACGAGCAATTGCACCTCGTCCGAACGCTGGCCGCCAAGGTGAACGCGCCCGTCGCAGAATTGGAGAAGAAAATCGAATCGCTGCTGGCCCACCAGAAAGAGATGGAGAAGCGCGTGACATCGATGCAGCAACAGAACGCGGCAGAAATTGCTGGCACCCTCAAAGCCAAAGCGCAAAGCCTGGGCTCAACACTGGCGATCGTTGAAAATCTGGGAGCTAGTGATGGAGATTATCTCCAAATGATCGCGGATGCCCTGAAAGGTCATTTCAAAGGAGTAGTGGTCCTGGGCAGCCACGCCAACGGGGCTGTCGCGTTGCTGTCCACCGTGTCGCCCGAGCTCACCTCAAAGGTCCAGGCCGGCAAACTCATCCAAGCCATCGCGCCGGTCGTCGGCGGAAAAGGCGGAGGCCGGCCAGACAACGCGCGCGGTGGTGGCAAAGAGGTCTCAAAGCTGGATGAGGCACTCGCGCGAGCGCGCGAATTGCTGAAGGCCACGGCCTGAGCGGTGAGATTGCCGCCACGGTGGCGGGCCGCCGCGTTCGCACCACTTCGACCCAAGGAGTTGCGCCGGCTTTCCGCTGGACGGTAATCCGATGAACCGGCGCGCCCGCCGAGCCTGTCTATTGCAGGGCTCGAGCGGTGAGCGGTTCGTTTTTTATTGTCCCTGCGGCGGGCGTCCTCCGCCCAATCCTTTCATGATCACCTGCTGCATCATGGATTGCATGCTGTCATATTTGGCGGCCGTGGCTGGGGGATCAAAAACGTCCGCTGCGGGCTTGGCGAAGCTCACCTCGCGGAAGAGCATGGTGACTTTTGTGCCGCCTTCGGTGTTCTCGATCTTGATTGGGAACCGCTTTAAATCAGTGGCATTCCACACGAGCGATTCGTGTCGGACTCCTTCCTTATCTGTGACCACCGTTTTATTCTTGATGCAGGAATGGCCATCGATGGTGTCCTTGCCGAGTTCTGTGACTTCAATTTTAAAATCGCTGGCTTGCCCCGTGGCTTCCCGCTCTGGGAACGCGTTTTCCACATAGGCTTGCATGCTGGGATAAACCTGGTAGCCCAGTTTCTGGTCCGGTCGGGAAATCATGATCATGCGATCCATCCCGATGGTTTTTAATTGCGCGGTCGCCTGGGGCGACATTTTACCGCCTTTAACCTGGGTCATTTCGATTTCAAAGCGGGATTTGCCCTGGTCGAAAAAGATCTTGCCCGGCATGGTCATCGCGTCCGAAGCGTCGCCGCTGCTGGTTTGGATTTCCAGATCAGCGGAGAAAGTGGAGTTATCTCCGAAAAGCTTGGCGGTGCTCCCGCTTAGCCCGGGCCCTGGCGGCGGGCCGCCCAGGCCGCCGGGCCGGCCGGGTTGACCATGAATAGCAAGGACGCCGAGCAGGGTGGAGAGAACAATGCCGAAGCACCTCTTCATAGGATTTTATTAGTCGGGTTCCAGTTTACTCAAAAGGATCGCTTCAATAAAGCACATTTGGCCGGCTCTAAAACTGGGGCTATAACCGCGCCATGAGCAGTTCACGCTGGAAGATCAATTCTTTTGGCAGGTGAGAATAAAGCTGCATGAAGAGCTCCTGTTGGCTAACAATTTCCCGCCGCCACTCCTCCTCTCTGAGGGCCTGAACCTGGTCGAATTGTTGGGAGGTGAAGCCGCGGATGCCTTCTAGATCGAATGTCTGAGGGTTGGGCATCCAGCCTAATAAGGTTTCCTGCGCGTCAATCCGCCCGTGGCAACGGTCGATCATCCACTTAAGAACGCGCATATTTTCTCCGAACCCGGGCCAGAGGTAGTCGCCCTGATCGCCTTTACGGAACCAGTTAACCTGGAAGATGCGCGGTGGATGTTTGATGAGCCGGCGCATATTGATCCAGTGGCGAAAATAATCGCCCATATGGTAACCACAGAACGGTAGCATCGCCATCGGATCGCGGCGGACCTGGCCGGTGCTGCCGGCGGAAGCCGCCGTGGTTTCCGAACCCATCGTGGCCCCGATATAGACGCCGTGCACCCAATTGAAGGCCTGGTAAACCAGAGGCATGGTGTTGGCACGCCGACCTCCGAAAATGATCGCGCTGATCGGCACTCCCGCCGGGTCGTCGGCTTCGGGCGCCAGCACCGGGTTGTTCGCCATCGGACTCGTAAACCGGCTGTTCGGGTGCGCGGCTTTTTCCCTGGACTCAGGGGTCCAGGCGTTGCCTTTCCAATCGAGGCACTGCGCCGGGACTGGCCCGTCTTTGCCTTCCCACCAGACATCCAGGTCGGGGGTCAGGGCGACATTGGTGTAGATCGTATCGTGCGAAATCATCTGCACCGCGTTCGGGTTGGATTTGGAATTCGTGCCCGGTACAACGCCGAAATAGCCTGCCTCCGGATTGATGGCGTACAGCCGGCCGTCAGGGCCGGGCTTCATCCAGGCGATGTCGTCGCCGATGGTCGTCACTTTCCAGCCCTCGAAACGGGCGGGCGGAACCAGCATCGCGAAGTTGGTCTTGCCACAGGCGCTGGGAAACGCCGCCGCGACGTAAGTTTTTTCCCCCGCCGGCGATTCGATGCAC
Organism: Limisphaerales bacterium; assembly: GCA_025356925.1. Classification (GTDB taxonomy): domain Bacteria; phylum Verrucomicrobiota; class Verrucomicrobiia; order Limisphaerales; family UBA8199; genus JANXQE01. Next base: position 3,460 of record JANXQE010000776.1, read on the forward strand.
AGGATCAGCATATGCTCGGCCAGCCAACCTTCCTGACGGCCAAGGTACGAGCCGATCCGGAGCGCGAGACACTTCTTGCCGAGCAGGACGTTCCCGCCGTAATTGGACCCTACCGAGATAATGGCGTTATCTTGTGGAAAGTGAGCGATATACCGGCGCTCGGGGTTGATATCCAACATGCAATGAAGGCCGCGATTGAATTCATCACTGTTGCCGAGTTGCTGGCAGGCCAGCTCGCCCATGCGCGTCATGACGCCCATGCTCAGGGCGACATAAATTGAGTCCGTCAACTCGATTCCCACCTTGGCGAGCGGTGATCCAGGAGGTCCCATCAGGTACGGGATCACGTACATGGTCCGCCCCCGCATAGCGCCGGCGCAGTAACCCCGGAGCTTTTGATACATTTGTTTGGGCGCCATCCAATTGTTGGTGGGGCCGGCCTGCTCCTCATCCACGGTGCAGATGTAAGTGGACTGCTCCACCCGAGCCACATCATTGGGGTTCGAGCGGTGATAGTAGCACCCGGGAAGCTTCTGCTGATTGAGCCGGATCAGCACGCCCTGTGAAACCGCTTGCTCGGTCAGCGCCTTGGTTTCTTCCGGCGAGCCATTGCACCAAAACACCTCCTTCGGCTCGCATAGGTTGACCATCTCCTGAACCCATGCCAGCAGCGCCGGATTGCTGGTGTAGCAGGCGCCTAACAGTTCTCTTGTCATAGTCGAAATGGAAATCGGATGTTTGATGGCGGCGGCGGGAAGTCTTCGGCCTGAGTCAAACCGCGTCCCAGATCCTGCCTCTTCCCGTCGGTCGCGGCTTTCAGGAGTCCATCTTTAGCATCGGCCCAATCCAATTGCAATCTGGTTTGTGGGTTTCCGCAAGAAACGATAAGTAATTGCCAATCCGAGATAAGCTAAAGGGATAAAAACTTCTAGGCTCGGTAGCGTCGAGGCTGGGTTACCGACGAGAGGTGACGCTCCAAGGGACAAAAACCATCCTGGCTGATTATGAGAACGAAGCCCCCCAACAAACCCGAAGCAACTCTTTACACGGAACCCTCCGGGGAGGATCTGACGCGCGAAAAGGCTCCGACCGAGCCGGGTTCGCGCCAGATACTGGCCTTTAAACAAATTCTGGTCCCGATTGATTTTTCGGACTGCTCGACGGCGGCGCTCGAGTACGGCTTGGCGCTGGCAGAGAAACTGGACGCCAAAGTTATCTTGCTGCACGTAGTTGAGCCGGCCGCTTATCCCGAGAATTATTTATTGACGCCGGCCACGTTGGATGAGGCGAACCAAACCCTGATGTCGGCGGGCCGCGAGCGCCTGGCCACCTTGGAACAAAAAGCACAGGGACATGGGCGGCCCATTGAAACGTTGGTCAGGATGGGGCGGGCGCAATCTGAGATTCCCGACACGGCCAAGGCGATCGGCGCCGACCTGATCGTTCTGGGCACCCATGGGTACAGCGGACTGAAACATGTCTTGCTCGGCGGCACCGCCGAACGGGTAGTGCGCCACGCTCCCTGCCCCGTGCTGACGGTCCGACATGCCGGGGTTTGAGAGGGGCAGAGAGGACCCGTCCCGCCGATTAAAACATGGCGCGGACGCCTCACAAGGGATATGTTCCAAGCAGCGGAAACCCAGTATGAGCGTCCCGGCAGGAGCGAGAACGAAAGACGAGTTTGACCCCGCGCATTGTTTGGCGAGGTCCGTGGCGAATGCTTTGGCCGAGGATTCCACTCTGGAAGCCATCACCATCGATCGGGCGCGGAAAACGATTTCCGTTGCCACCCTCGGCCGAACTGACACCCCCAAGGTGACGGAACGGATTAGCTCCACGTTTCGGCGCGCTCAAGAAACCCAAACCCCGCAGGGCTGCACGCTCCTGGCAGGACTTGGCCAATGCCAAAGCTGCGTTCAGCCGCTGCCCGAATGGGACCGCCGTCGGATCACGATTGAGCACGACGGCAACAAAACCACCATTGCCCGCGTCACCTGCCCCACCGCGCCTAAATTTTGGCGGTGGAACGACATCCCATGGCCCAAGGTCGTGCAGCGGGATGTCGAGTTCCTCGAACACGTTGACGAGATCGACGAATGGAAGGCCCAACTGGCAGCCGCCATCCTGTGTGGCGGCCTCGGGCTCGGAGCCTGGCTGCTCAGCGGCCATCCCCAGCTCTCGGCCACTGGTTTTCTCGTGGCTTACGTGGCGGGCGGTTGGTACACGGCACAGGAGGTTTGGGAACGGCTACAAAAACGGACAATCGACGTTCATTTCCTGATGTTGTCGGTCGCGGCGGGAAGCGCGGCCATCGGCGCTTTGGGCGAAGGCGCCACCTTGTTGTTCTTATTCTCGCTTTCGGGGGCTCTCGAACACTTTGCCCTGGGCCGCACCCAGCGTGAGATTCGTTCGTTATTCCGTGAGGCACCGAAGTCCGCGACCGTTTTGGATGAGCACGGCGGCGAACAGGAAGTGCCAGTGGAACAACTGGTTCCGGGCATGCGATTACTGGTCAAACCCGGAGCGCAGTTCGCGGTGGACGCTGAAGTTGCCAAAGGCCAGAGCGCCAGCGATGAATCCAACCTGACTGGCGAGGCCGCGCCCGTCGATAAGAGAGTGGGCGACGTCGTTCTTTCCGGGACGATTAATCTATGGGGAGCGGTCGAGGTGATCGTGCTTCGGCCCGTGGCGGAGAGTTCGTTGCGAAAAGTCATTCGACTGATCAAAGAGGCCCAACGCCAGAAAGCGCCCGCCCAACGGTTCACCGACAAGTTCAGTACCGCTTACACCTATGGCGTGTTAGCGCTCTCACTAGGCATGTTTTTCGTGTGGTGGCTTGGCTTCGGTCAGGCCCCGTTCGCTCGACCGGGAGCCGGACACAGCGCCTTTTATCACGCCATGACCTTGCTGGTCGTGGCGTCGCCTTGCGCCCTGGTCCTTTCCATCCCCTCGGCCGTCCTGGCGGCCATTGCCTGGGGCGCGCGTCACGGGATTCTTTTCCGCGGAGGTGCCGCGGTTGAGAAATTAGCGGGCATCACGACGGTTGCCCTGGACAAGACGGGCACCCTGACGACCGGTGAACTTCGCGTCGAAACGGTGGAGAGTTTTCCTGCCGGACGGGAAGAGGAGGTGGCCTTGCTGGCCTACTCGCTTGAGCGGCTCTCCACTCATCCGCTGGCGCGAGCGATCACCCGTTACGGCAAGCAGCAGGGGTTCCAGGACGTCGAATTGGACGGGTTTGAATCGGTTACTGGCCACGGCCTGCGCGCGCGCCGAAGGGGGTTAGGATGCCTTTTAGGAAAACGCGAGTGGTTGACCTCAATGCTCGGCGCCCGGTTCAACGGGGAAGTTCCTTCGGTCCCTGCGGGCTTATCGGAAATCTGGCTCGCTCATGGCGAGCTTACCGGCCGCCTGGTTTTGCGCGACGACGTCCGGCCACAGGCTCGCCGCGTGCTCGACGAGTTGCGCGAGGAAGGGCTTCGAGTGGTTGTTTTGACCGGCGACCGCAAGGCCACGGCCGAAGCACTCCGGACCGAACTTCACCTCGAGGACGTGCGAGCCGAGCTGAAGCCCGAGCAAAAGCTTGAGGAAATTCGAGCGATGACGCAGCACGGACATCTGGTCGCGATGGTTGGAGACGGGGTCAACGATGCGCCGAGCCTGGCGGCCGCCCACATCGGGGTGGCGATGGGCGCGCGCGGCTCTGATGCAGCGCTGGAGCAGGCTGATGTCGTGCTCATGCACGACCGTTTAGAGAATTTCCTGGCAGCCTTCCGGCTCAGCCAGCGCGCGCGACGGATCATCAGGCAGAATCTCCTCATTTCGTTGGGCACAGTGGGCGTCCTGGTTACCCTGGCGATATTGGGCCAGATCCCACTGACCGTCGGGGTCGTCGGCCATGAAGGCAGCACTGTAATCGTGGTCATGAATAGCCTCCGATTGCTCCTGGGGAGCTCTTCGCGGAAGCCTCTTCGCCCCGTTTAGTCCTGCGGGTCTGCGCTACCAACCCGTCAAGCGACATCCAAGACTTGCTCTTGGGGCGTCGGTTTCGGTACAACCCAAGGGTCGTGATGAACACCCACAACGGCTTGCCACTGATCGCCCCGCGCGTGACTCCGATCCTGGACCCGTCGTTCCGACCCGCGGTGCTGGCCAACCGAGCCTTTCGTGAACAGGTGCGCCGCTCGGGCCACGCGGTGTCGGTGAAAGTTGGTCTCGAACAGGCAGACGGAACCGTCTCGCACTTTTCTACCGAGGTGTTCCCCGAGGCCCATCCCGGAGCCATTGCAAACTTTACCTACCTCGAACGCATTTTGAAGCTGTTGCTGTGGTCCCGTGGTGGATACCGCGTTCACTTCCAAGGTCCAGCCTGTTTGGCCGGCAAGCTGGGGGCTTATTATCATGAAACCCCCACGGGGAGATTCGATTCCGACCTCGTTGGAGAGCGCATGTTCGATCATCCGATCGAGGTCATCTCCACGAACGTACTGCCTCCCGAGCGACGAAGCGCCACCGCTTTAGGCCGCCACCTGGAAGGGTGCCGCATCGGTTTTGACCTGGGCGGCAGCGACCGCAAAGCCGCGGCTGTAGTCGACGGACAGGTCGTGTTCAGCGACGAGGTGGTGTGGGACCCATACTTTCAGCCGGACCCTCAATATCACTACGACGGAATCATGGATTCGCTGAAGAAGGCGGCAGCCCATTTGCCGCGGGTCGATGCAATTGGCGGCAGTGCCGCGGGAATTTATCTACATAACCAGGTCAAAGTGGCTTCCTTATTCCGAGGCGTGTCGCCGGACCTGTTTGCCAAGCGGGTTAGAACTCTTTTTTGCGAGGTACAGCAGGCCTGGGGTAACGTGCCGCTGGAGGTTGTGAATGACGGCGAGGTGACCGCCTTAGCCGGGTCGATGTCCCTCGGACTCAATCGCATTCTGGGCATTTCTCTGGGCACCAGCACGGCGGGCGGGTACGTGAACGGTGAGGGCCATATCACCTCCTGGCTGAACGAGTTGGCATTCATTCCGGTCGATTACCATCCACAAGCACCCCTTGATGAATGGTCCGGCGACCGAGGTTGTGGTGTGCAATATCTTTCCCAGCAGTGCGTGGCTAGGTTGCTGGCCCCCGCTGGTCTCGACCTGGATCCGAGGCTGTCATTGCCTGAAAAGCTGAAGGAGGTCCAGAATCTGATGGATCGTGGAGATTACCGCGCCCGAAAAATATACCAAACAATCGGCGTGTATCTCGGTTATACCATTGCTCATCTCGCGGATTTTTATGATTTGGAAAACATTCTGATTCTGGGCCGCGTCACCTCCGGACCGGGTGGAGACTTGATCTTAACCGGAGCAAACGACGTGCTTCGTCAGGAGTTTCCGGACTTAGGCGGCAGGATCGCCTTCCATATCCCTGACGAAAAAGACAAACGCCACGGGCAAGCCATAGCGGCGGCAAGCCTTCCGAGCGTAAAGATAACACAGGGCCAACTGACATGACTCCAAGTCCGAAGGATCTCGTTGAAGACTTAAATCGACGCAACCCCCCATGACTCCCTACCACGAACTCGCCGCGCGATACGCTGAGCTTCTGGAACAAGGCAAGACGTTTCCGCTCGGGACCCTCGAGCCTCCTCCGCGCCTGCAGCCTACGCCGGACGCCCCGAAAGCTCTGTTCTTTGCGCCGCATCCCGACGATGAGTGCATCGTCGGAGGGATGGCGATGCGATTGTTGCGCCAGGCGCAAACGCGCCTGGTCAATGTGGCGGTGACACTCGGGAGTAAGCAGGCGCGACAGGCCGAGCGGCTTCAAGAGCTGCGAAACGCGTGCCGTTATCTCGGATTTGAGTTGGTGTCGACCGGACCGAACGGCCTTGAACGGATCAACCCCAAAACGCGGGAGCAGGATGCCAAACACTGGAGCGCCTGCGTGCAAGTCATCCGAGGA
>JANXQE010000790.1 GCA_025356925.1 Limisphaerales bacterium
CCGTGCAGCCGCACTCAGGCAAAATCCTTTCGGGTGGCGTGGACGCCAATGCGCTGCACAAACCCAAACGGTTCTTTGGTGCCGCCCGCAATATTGAAGAGGGCGGTTCGCTCACAATCATCGCCACGGCCCTGGTCGATACCGGGTCGCGCATGGACGAAGTCATCTTCGAAGAGTTCAAAGGCACAGGAAACATGGAAGTACACTTGGACCGCGCCCTGGTTGATCGGCGTATTTTCCCTTCGATTAACATCGAGCGTTCCGGCACTCGGAAAGAGGAGTTGCTGTACCACCCCGACGAATATAACAAGGTGGTGATTCTTCGCCGCGCATTGACGGGGGTGCCTCCCGTCGAAGCCATGGAATTGGTGCTGAACAAACTCAAAAAAACGGGCTCCAACATTGAGTTCCTCCTGAGCATGTCGGTGGGCTGAGGGGTAAACACCCTATTTTACTCGAAGCTCCCTCAACCTAGTATTGGCACCAGGAATTGGGCAAGCCGATCGGTTTGCCGGTGAGGAGAAAGATAATTATAACACGATAATCCAACCAACAATTATGCAGCCCAGACACATCCGATCTACGACAGTCGCCCGGCCGGTCCGGTCGCCGACCCGGGCAACCGAACGCCCGGCCGAGAAACCGGTTGATTTTACCTTGAACCTGGCGGAGGCCAGGTCGGTGAGTGTGGCGGGGAGCTTTAACCAGTGGGATCCAGGCCGAACACCTCTGCGGAAAGACCCCAACGGGCATTGGAAAACCACCGTATGGCTTCCGCCCGGCCGCTACGAATACAGGTTCGTCATCAATGGCTCCCAATGGTTTACTGAACCAGGGGCAAAGGAATCCGTGCCCAACCCTTTTGGCAGCAGCAACTCGGTAGTGGTGGTCTAGCGGGGACTCGGCTCACTAAATGGCACGGTGTGTGTTTTCAGGATCGCGTCGCCTGCTTCCAGCCTCAATCCAGTCGCTCCAAAGCGGATGAGTTCCAGGTCGATTCTGACCCTGGCTAGTTTTCCTTAGACCCGAACTGGCGGCTATCGGCTGGGATTTATCCATGGACAGCCTCGGCTTCCGTTCGCATTCTTATAGAGTGCTTTCTCATGCGTCACCGCAGCCAGGCGCGCCTCGCACGCCGGCAGCACGCCCGGAGTTGCTGCACCAGTTTTTTGAGCGACAGGCTGCGCTCTCCCCCGGGGCGACTGCGGTGGCGTGCGGCTCAAAACAGATCACCTATGGCGAACTGGAGCAGCGAGCAAACCAGTTGGCGCACTTCTTAAACGCCCAAGGCATTGGAAAGGGTTCATGCGTCGCGCTCTTGTTGACGCGGTCGGAACTCGTCTATATCGCGCTGTTGGGCGTGCTCAAAGCCGGAGCAGCCTACGTCCCGATTGACCCTGATTATCCCACCGAGCGCGTTAGCTTCATCCTGGCCGACTCCGCGGCAGCTTTGTTGTTCAGCTCGGCCGCCCTCGTGTCGAAAGCGAGCGGGTTTCGGGGAAAGGTGGTGATTTTGGAGGAAGACGGACCGGAGCCTTCGCCTGCATGCGATGAGGCGCTCAATCCGGCTGAACCAGGGACGGCACCAGAAGACCTCTGTTATATCATTTACACCTCCGGCACGACCGGCCGGCCAAAAGGTGTGCAAATCGAGCATCGCAGCGCGGTTCATCTGGTGCAAATAGAGTGTGAGATTTTCCAAGTTCGACCTGCCGACCGAGTCTTTCAGGGCTTTTCAATCGCTTTCGACGCTTCCATCGAAGAAATCTGGCTGGCT
>JANXQE010000808.1 GCA_025356925.1 Limisphaerales bacterium
CCAACTGGACCTCGAGCGGGGCCTTCGGCAGCCAATCCATTTCAACGGCTGCCAATTACCGCCACTCGGGCACATACGGCGCTCAATTGTCTGCCAGCGGGTCGCTCAGGTATCTTTCCCAAACTCTCTCCACGACCCCCAGTTCGATTTATTCGATATCGTTCTGGCTGCACAATCCCATCAGCAAAACCAATAACGAGTTTCTGGTGTCGTGGAACGGCAACGTGTTGCTGGATATGACGAATCTTCCCATCACCGGCTGGACCAACATCCAACTGATGGTAACGGCGACGGCAAGCACTGCGGTCCTGGAATTCGGATACCGCAACGACACCGCGTATTTCGGTCTGGACGACGTCAGCGTCTCGTCGGCGCAACCCCTTGGCATCGCCAGCATCAGCCTCTCCGGCACGAGTCTGGTGCTCAACGGTGCTGGCGGGCAGTCCGGTAGGACCTATGTTGTGCTGATGGCCACGAACCTAACGCAGCCGTTCAACCAGTGGACTCCGGTGGCGACCAACGTTGCAGCCGCGGACGGGAATTTCAGCATCACCGCCACCAATGCTGCGACTCCGAACGACCCGCAGCGGTTTTACATTCTTCAGTCGCAATAATTCAGAGCCAGAGGTGCATCCGAGGCGCTCGGAGAATGGAGTCGAGTTGCGGGGGAGCTTCATCATCAGGCCCATCTCGATTCGCCAGAGTTGAACGCGGAACCTGGATTCCAATCGGGTCAGCCATCCTGGAAAGTCTCCCTAATACCCAAGTGAGGGCGACTCTACTTTAGTTTTTTCACCAGGACTTTGGAGTTGCGGCCGGATTGTTCGTATTTCTCACGGCGGCCGGGAGGCAAATCGGTGGGTGAGCCTTCGACGAAGCCGCCTTTGGATTGGAAGTAGGTAAAAGCCTGGGTGGAGAGAGTGATGAGCTGATCGAACCCGAGTTCCCGGGTTTTGTTTTCGACGAACTGGATCAGTTTTCTTCCGATACCCTGGTTTTCGTGGGCGGGGCTGACGTACAGAAAGCCAAGCTCAGCCTTGTTTTGCTCGGGATAGCTGTGGAGGGCAACACAAGCGACGGGATTCTTGTCGATCTCGAAAATATAGTAGTCCGCTAATTGTTTCTCGATGCTCGAGCGGGTTCGTTTCACCAACTCTTCGCTCGCGACCGAAGGTTTGGTCAGGTTGAGGATGCTGCGGATGTCCTTCTTCATCGCGCGGCGGATTTGCTGGAACTCGTTCGCATAGATCAGCGTCCCCACGCCTTCATTGGTGAAGACCTCGGCGAGCAGTCCCTCTTCGAGAAAGCCACTGATGACATGGACGCGCGGGACGCCAGCCTTGCAGGCCGCCACGGCGTGGATGGCTTTGGAAAGCATTCCGGGATGGACCTCGTCTTTCTGCATGGCGAGTACGGATTCGAGGTCCGCCACTGGCATTTGGCGAATCACGTGGTCACCGACCAGAATCCCGTCCTGTGCGGTGATGAACATGAGCTTGGTGGCTTTGAGCGCTTCGGCCACCGCGACCGCGACGCTATCGGAGTTCACGCGATAGGTTTTTCCATCGCCGTCGAAGCCGAGCGGTGGCAGTACTGGGGTAATGCCGTTGTCGAGGAGCTTTTGGCACAGTTCGACGTCCACGCGCTCGACTTTGCCCGTGAACAGGTGATCGACGCCATGGAGAATGCCGAGAGGATGCGCGATGACAGCGTTGGTGCAGGCCGCGCGCAAATCGTACGCGGAGAGGCCTTCGAGCATCTCGTGGGTGAGACGGTTCGCGGCGGTCAGGGCCAGTTTAAGTGTCACCTCGTCGGTCAGGCCGCTGCCGTCCAAATTGCTGGCGGTGACACCCTGTTCGGCGGCCAGGGATTTGATCTGAGCCGAGGCGCCATGAACCAGGACCACGCGGATGTTCAGGGAGCGCAGCACCGCAACATCCATCAGGATATTGCCGAAGGCTTCGTGGGTGACGATCGCGCCATCAACGCTGATCACGAAGGTGCGTTCCCGGAATTGCGGGATGTACTGCAGGATGCCGCGCAGGTCAGTAAGCTTCACTTTAGATCAAGAACTTCGAATGTAATGTGCAAATAAGTATTCAGTTTCGAGCGTAATTCAAATCAAAACCTTCGGATCAGGCAGCGGCTTTTTCGAGTGCGCCCTTTAGGGCATCGAGGCATCGTCGATTTTGCTTTGGGGTGCCCATGGAGATTCTAATCCACTCTGGCAACTGGTAGCTGGCCATGGGGCGGACGATCACGCCCTGCTTTTGGAGAGCTTCGAAGACACGCTGGCCGTCGCCGACCCGCACCAGGATGAAATTGGCGCTGGAGGGGACGAATTCGAGGCCCAGCTTACGAAACGTGCGGGCGTAAAGCTTGAGTCCGCGGGACGTAACGCGCCGAGTCCGATCAGCATGGGCGGTGTCATCGAGCGCCGCCAGAGCGCCGGCCTGGGCCACCGCGTTAATATTGAAAGGCTGTCGAATTTTCTCCAGTTCGGAAATGAAATCCGGGTTGCCGACCCCATAGCCGAGGCGCACTCCCGCCAAACCATAAATCTTCGAGAACGTGCGCATGAGAATCAGATTTGGTCTCGAACCGTTCTTTATCTCCCTTACAAGGTCGAGAGGCTCGACGAGGAATTCGACGTAGGCTTCGTCCAGGGCAACCAGAACGCCACTCGGCACGCGGTCGAGGAAGCTCCCCAGGACGTCTCGGGAGACGGCGGTACCGGTTGGATTATTCGGGTTGGCGACGAAGAGGATCTGGGTGTTGGACGTGATCGCCGTGAGCATTGCCTCGAGGTCGTGGCCATGGTTGCGGGCGGGCACCGTGATCAGTTTCGCACCGAACAAGGCGGTGACGATTGGGTAGACCGCAAAGCAATATTGTGACACCACGACTTCCGCTTCCGGCGAGAGGAGGGCATGGCCCAGCAGTTCGAGGATTTCGTTCGAGCCGTTGCTGAGGACGAGGTGTCCCGGAGTCATCCCGAGCTTGGCGGCTAGTTTCTGTTTCAAGTAAAAGGCACTGCCGTCAGGATAAAGGTTGACCCGTGCCAAGGCGTTGCGCATGGCTGCCACAGCCAGGCGCGAGGGACCGAGCGGGTTTTCGTTGGAGGCAAGCTTGATGATGGACTCGGGAGCGAGCCCGAGCTCGCGCGCGACTTCTTCGATCGGCCGACCGGGCAAATAGACGGGGAGAGCTTTGAGCGAAGGGTTCATCGGACGGTTTTTAGTTTTGAATTTTAAGTGTTTAGTTAAAAGAGGGATGCGGCTGCTTGATCGAAGACTCAACAAGACGAAACCCTCAGACAACAAACCTATGAGACGTAGCATTATCAAGGAGAAAAGCTTCGCGTTTGCGTTGCGAATCATTGTGGTCTCGCGCTGGTTGCGCGACCAAAAGGAGTACGACCGTGGACGCCAGATTCTGCGCGCCGGGACCGGGATTGGCTCAAATGTCGAAGAGGCTCTTGCAGCCCTCAGTCGGCCCGAATTCGTGGCCAAAATGTCAATCGCATCCAAGGAAGCGCGTGAATCCGGGTACTGGCTGCGTTTGCTACGGGACTCGAAGACTGTTCCCACGGTGAGAATCGACCCCTTAGTGCTGGAGTGTGAGGAATTGGTACGGATGTTGACGGCGATCGTGAAGACAAGCCAAGGAACACAAACGAGCGGCCTTTGAGGCGTTCCACTGGGAGAACGCACTTTGCCGGGGTAGGGATGGGCTTGCGGCACGCTCGCTGGGCGCGTCCTAAACTAAGAACTAAAGACTAAGAATTCAAAACTTGTTCGTCTTCTCCCGGCAGTTTCTCGCCGGCGCCGGGGTAGAGGAGCTGATAATCGATGGCCTGGACGCCAACGATGGCAGCCACACCGAGGATATCGTGGGCGCTGGAGCCGCGGGAGACGTCCGCGGCCGGGCGGTCAAGGCCGAGGAGAATTTGGCCATAAGCATTCGCGCGGGCAAGATGGCGCACCAGCTTGCTCGCGATATTGCCTGAGTTCAGATCCGGAAAGATCAGGACATTGGCGTTACCGATGATTTTGCCCTGGGGCGATTTGCGGATGGCGATCTCTGGCACCAGGGCGGTGTCAACCTGGATTTCTCCGTCAAAATCAGCATCGATCTGTTTGGCCAGGGCCTTCTTTTCCGCGAGTGCGGTGGCCGCTTGAACCCGCCCGATCGAGGGATGATTCGAGCTGCCTTTGGTGGAAAACGACAGCAGCGCAACCCGTGGGCGCACTCCGAGCAAATGCCGGGCAAGTAGGGCTGTCGAAACCGCGATCTCGGCCAATTGCTCGACCGTCGGTTCGGGGATCACTCCGCAGTCGGCCATGAAGAGCACGCCTTTTTCACCGTAGCCGGAATCCTCGACCTCCATTATCTGGCAACTGGACGCGGTGGTGGTTTGGGGTGCGACCTTGATGATCTGAAAGAGCGGGCGAAGAACGCTGCCGACGTTCTGATTGGTGCCGGAGACAAAGCCGTCGGCCTGGTGCATGGCGACCATCATGGCGCCGAAATAGTTTGGCTGGAGGAGCGCGTCTCGCGCTTCCAGGCTCTTCATGCCTTTGTAACGCCGCAGGATCTCGAACCGTCGCGCGAAATTGTCCAACTCATCACTCTCGGCGGGATTGATAATGCGAATGCCTTCGAGCGAGATGTTCAGGGCCGCGGCGACGTCTTTGATTCTGGTCCGGTCGCCCAGGAGTACCGGAGCGCCCAGGCGCAGCGAATGAAACTGGCGGGCCGCCTGGAGCACGCGCGGCTCCGTACCTTCCGGGAAGACAATACGCTTGGGATGACGCTGCAGTTTTTCAATGACGCTGCCGATGAATCGCATGGGCGTTTAAGTAGCCCACGGAAGGGCAATCCGCAACTCCGCAGTGCCGGCTTCGGCGGGGCGGCAGCGCCGCCTTAAAGTCCGTAAGGTGGGATCTAAATCCGAAATCCGAAGGCCGAAGGCCGAAGGCCGAATTTGCAAACGCTTGCCGGCAACAGGGCTCAGACCAAACTTCTGCGTTAGGTGCTTTGCGCTGGCGCCTCCGATGAATGTGCAATGCATGGGCGATCAGTTGGCTTTCAAGATTTCGAAGCGGGCGGTGTTGCCGCTAATCAGGTTGACCAGCACTCCTTTCTTGAGGTCTGCGTTTTGCACCGCGGCCTGGAATTGCTTGCGGTTGCTAATCGGATGCTGGTTGATGGAGGTAATAATATCTCCGGGTTTGATTCCACTGTGCGCGGCGGGGGAGCTCTTTTCCACCGTGGCGATGAGAACGCCTTCTGTCGCGGCAGTGCCAAATTGGCCCGCCAAAGCGGTGGTGAGCGGTTTGACCGTCAGGCCGAGCTCGACAGCGACAGGTTTGGGAACCGGGGTGCTCATTGTCTTTGCCAGGGCCTGCGGCGGCTCGGGCCATTCGCCGAGGCTAACTTTGACGGGAATGGTTTTCCCCTGGCGGAACACGTCGAGTGTAATCGGCACTCCGATTTTTTTGCCACGCACCACATCGCGAACCTGCTGGGGAGTAGCTACGGGCTGGCCATCCACGGCGATGATAACGTCGGCAGGTTTGAGGTCGGACTTGGCGGATGGCCCGTCCGGAAGGATCCTCTGGATCACTACCCCATCCTGAATGCCCGGGATGAGCTCTCGCAAATCCGGTTCCTCGCGGATGGCTTTCATACCGATGCCCAGATACGGGCGGATGAACTTGCCCGTGTCAATGATTTGGTCAGACACTTCTTTGGCCAGGTTGCTGGGGATGGCGAAACCAATCCCGGTATGAAGTCCTTGAATGAGGGTGTTGATGCCGATCACCTCGCCTTCGATATTCACCAGGGGCCCGCCGCTGTTCCCAAAGTTAATCAGGGCATCGGTTTGAATGAAATCCTGATCCATGGTGTTTCCCCCCGCGAATCCATCAATGACGTTGGAGCGGCTCTTGGCGCTGACGTGCCCAAACGTGACACTGAAATCCAAGCCCAACGGCGCTCCGATGGCGATGGCAAACTCGCCCACACGAGTTTGACTCGAGTCCGCCAACGCCGCGACCGGCATGCCTTGAGCTTCGATTTTGATGACTGCAACATCGGATTTCGCGTCCACTCCCCGCACCGTCGCTTTGTAGGTCTTTCCGTTTTGCAGCCGGACCGAGATGCTCTCGGCATCCTCGATGACGTGGCCATTGGTTAGGATGTAACCGTTTTCCCGAATAATTATGCCCGAGCCTTGCCCGATGGTTTTCTCTACTGGCCGCCTCTTGAGCTGCTCATGGAACTCCTTCAAAAATCCGGGCGGCATTGAGCTGAACCCGTCTTCATCGTCGGCGTCGTCAACGTTCACCGGCAGCTCCTTCTGGACCACGCTGATGACCACCACGGTGGGCGAGACCTTCTCAGCGAGTTCGACAAAGGTGCGATTCAGCTGGCGAATGACGTCGAGATCCCGATTGGGGGCGGCGGCGGGGGCCGCCGCCAGTGCGCAAGGCAGGGCGATTGCCAGGAGCGCCAAGGGACTCAATCGGAATGTCATCATCCCATCAGATTAAATCCTGTTGGTTGACTTGCAAGGGAACAGTCGATACCATTTGCAGCGATAAATTTGATTCGCATGCTCGATACGATCGAAAAACTTCTGATTTTGCAGGATCGCGACCGCCGCATACGTCGGGTCCAAGGCGAGTTGGCCCATATTGATCCGGAACGCCAGATGTACCAAGCCCGTGCTGTCAGCACTCAGACCGGGTTGGAGGCCGCGAAAACCAGAGTCAAACAAATCGAATCCGATCGCAAGAACCTCGAGCTGGAGGTCGAAACCAAGAAGCAACTCATTGCCAAGTACGCCAACCAGCAACTGCAAACCAGGAAGAATGAAGAATACCGGGCTCTGAGCCACGAGATCGACATGTGCAAAGATGAGATTTTTAAGATCGAGAACCAGGAAATCGAATTGATGGAGCAGGCCGAAGCGACGCACAAAGAAGTCGGCCATGCCAGCCAGTCCGCCGCCGAGGCCCGCAAACTGATGGAAGACCAGCTTGCTCAATTGGCTGCCCGGGAGCAGAACCTGGAAAAAGAGCTGCTCGAGTTGACCACTAATCGAGAGGAACTGGCTTGCGCTGTGGACGAGAGCTCTCGGGACCGCTACGAGCGGTTGGTCCGAAACAAAGGCGAGAACGTCGTCGTGGGCGTCCAGCACGGCGTCTGTGGTGGCTGTCACATGCGGTTGCCCGCCCAGATCGTTGTGACCTGCCAGGCCCAGCAGGAGTTGGTTTCCTGCACCAATTGCGGCCGGATACTCTATTACAGCCATGACATGGATCTGGCGGTGGCGGAGTAAGGGACGGAATTCTCAATTCTCAATTCTCAATTTTTGATTCTTAATTTTTGATTCTTAATTAGGGAGCGGTTCCGCGATCAGGTTTGCTTGAGATCCGCGTTGCCAGCAGTATACTACTCTCGATTTTGGAAAGGCGGAGAATCGCTTTCTCCGAGGCAACTCGGGGGAGGAGGAAAGTCCGAACACCGAAGGGCGCGATGCCGCGTAACCGGGAGCAATGACTCCTGGATACACGCGGGAAGCGATGCCGTGAGGCATCCTGACGGACAGTGCCACAGAAAATAAACCGCCCCTGCGTATGCTTGCATGCGTGGAGGTAAGGGTGAAAAGGTGGGGTAAAAGCCCACCGCTCCGAGCGCAAGCCAGGAGGCACGGAAAACCCCATCGGGTGCAAGGCCAAATAGGGGACCCTGGAGCTGCCCGCTCCATGTTTCGCTAGGCGAAGCGGGTTCCGGGTACTGGCTGCAGAGACAAATGATTCTCTCCCTGGCCCTTCGGGGTCGGGAAGACAGAATTCGGCTTACAGCCTTTCCAAAATCATTTCTGTTTTTCCGGCGCGCGGACATTCCTGTCCACAGCGAGGTCGGAGTGTGCGCGAGGGACGGAGGTTTTGCATCAGCCTCGGCCCGCCAATGGAATCTTCGAAGAACCCGATGGGCACCCCATGCTGCTGCGGGCAGGAATGTCCGCGCGCCGGGACGAAGCAACCCAGAATCACCTGGGACGGTCGACCTTAATCAGCCGCGTGCCGCCATTCAAGAACCGCTGGACTACTAGCGTTTCCGCAGCGGTCAATCGCGCTGAGCGCGAGCACATCCGGGGCTGGCCGGGCGAGGGCGATGGATCCGATGTGGCCTGCCAGGATCTGTGTGGTCCATTTCGAGGCCGTTCGTGTTTGAAGCACCCAGAGCCGTACCTTGTCGGACCCAGCCAGGGACCAACTCGCGGTCAGGGCTCCCCGTTTAGAAGCGATGTTCAGGGCCGGCTGGCCAGGCGCCACGCGCTCCAGCCACGGTGTGGCGGGGACGAGCGCGTTTTCGCCGTAGACTTCTCGTTCCAACGCGGTGCACAGTGCGCGGTTGCGCATCAAGGCTTTCATGTCCCAGTGCACATTCCCCCCCGCGCCAGTTTGCCGCCGGGTCAACCGGATTTGGTTGATGATTTCCTCGGGAGCCCAGGTGCGACCGACGTTGTAGGACTTGAGCCCCGGGCAGAGCAGGCGTTCGTGCGGATTCTGTTGCGACCACCAGCTCAACAGGACAGGAAAGCTGGTTTCTGGAGCAGCAATCGCCCAGTAGAGTTGGGGCGCGAGGTAATCCACCCAGCCATTGGCCAGCCACTTTCGCGAGTCGGCGTTCAGCCGGGCAAATGCATCAAGGCCTTTGATCTGTGGGGGGCTTCCCGGGCGCCAAATTCCGAAGGGGCTGATCCCGAATTTCACCC